>JAEPMR010000012.1:32178-66177 GCA_017643845.1 Marivivens sp.
GCAACTGTATCAAATTCGGTTTGACTGTTCTCGATCATATTGTCATTGACCTGCCATCACCAGATAGCGCTCCAGTTCCATGTCCCGCAGTGGCTGGTAATCACTCCGATCCGTTGCAATCGGCTCATGCATCGGGATGCGTGACATCAGCGCACGGCCTTGATCGGTTGCGCCGATCTCGATCAGGCCTTTTTGGACGAGAGCTGCCACCTGCGCGTCTACCCTCGGATGAGCTGCGAGCGGATGGGGGGCTACGTGAGTGGTTTCGTAAAGTATGCGAAGGTTGTCGCGAATTTCGGGTGATGTGTTCTTAAGTGTAGACATAACCCCGCCTGCTGCCTCGGTTTCTCCAAGGACAACATTGAGATAGGCGGACGTGTGGGTGGATGCATAAATCGGCGTGAAAGTTATGCCATGCAAACGGTCGAGATCCGCGCGCATCATCAAAGATGCTCCGAGTGCATTCGGCGCAGGAAATGCGATGCGCGCCCCGTTCAGGTCAGACACGGACAGAACGGGGCTGTCTACGTGAACTGTGAGTATCCCGAAGAGGCTGCGCGAGCCGTCCCTGACGATGGGTGTGTAGCCTTGCGCGTCGTCCGCCATGATAGAGTGATAGGGGTTCATGTAGGCGAAATCGAAATCGCCGTTTCTGAACTTGGTCTCAAACTCTGGAATTGAAGGAGAGCCGACGAGTTCCAGCTGAACGCCGGTTCGGCGTTCAAGCTCGTCAATGATGGGTGTCCAGATGCGGGTAAGCTCGAGCGGTTCGAACTGTGGGACAACCCCAAGGCTGTAAGTGCGACTTTCTTGTGCCGACAGCGCAGATGACACCATGGCCGCGAAGCTAAAAATGATCGCTTTCGCGAGAAGCCGCTTACACAAATGCATCACTAGATCTTACCTTGATAGAGAATTTAATCCCGCAAGTATAAACCAAATCCCCACCGGAAATAATAGGGATGCTTGGGTTAAGTTTAATATACTAATGTTTGTATCTGATAGCCAATCAGGTACGAATGTCTCTAGTATCCAGGACGGGCGACGCGTCTATATCGTGAGCGTCAAGCATGGCTGCAACGCGTTCGAGCGAGGCGACCAGCATGGCCTGTTCCCATTCTTCCAGCCGTTCGAACTCGCGCACGTAACGCTGCTGAAGGGCATCTGGTGCGTGTTCGACAGTTTGATGGCCCTGTTCCGTTATTATGATGTCTGTTTGGCGGCGGTCGATTTCGGATCGTTTCCGTTCGATCATTTTCTGGCGTTCGAGTCGATCAATGAGTGACGTAATCGTCGCTTGCGACACGCGCATCCGCATTGCGATCGCCTTGGGTGTGCTAGCGCCTGTTTCGTCGATGATTTGAAGGACGCGGAATTGAGCTGCTGTCAGGCCTGCCGCTTTGGCCAGGTCACGACCGTAAAGTTCGGTTGCTCGAAGAATCCGCCGCAATGCGATGAGGCTCTGATCGGTTCTATCCATAAAGCACTCCGTTTTCCGGTAGTGTAGCGGGTCTATGTCGATGCTGAAAGCTTTGCTGTGTAGAAATTATATTTAGCTAAATAAATTAATTAATACGCATTAACCTCCAATTATAGCGTTTTATGCCTCTCTTGATATTTCGATTGTCTAACTATATGTTGGGTGGGCCGGAAAAAAGAGAGGACAGAGTTGTGAGCAAACTACAAAGCATTCTTCACCCCGAGATGCCTGTGCTGAGGAAGCCAAAGGCTGAGGATGGAAGCGCCATTTGGGAGTTGGTTCGTGAGTGCAAGCCGCTGGATGAGAATTCCATGTACTGCAATCTGATCCAGTGCGATCACTTCCGGGACACTTGCGTCGTTGCCGAGCTTGGTGGCGAGGTCGTCGGCTGGGTGTCGGGGTATGTGTTGCCATATGATCCGGAAACTTTTTTCGTATGGCAGGTTGCTGTTCATGAGGCCGCTCGTGGGACGGGGATGGGGCGCTTGATGCTTCAACACCTGTTGCGCCGACCAGAGCTACGCGGTGTTTCGCGGCTACAAACCACGATCACGTCAGACAACAGTGCATCCTGGGCGTTGTTCAAAAAATTCAGCGACCAACAGGGCGGTGAATTAGCGGCGCAAGCTCACTTTACCCGCGACACCCACTTCAACGGAATTCACGCGACTGAGCACATGGTCACCATTCAGTTGCCAGAGCGTGTGCGTAAAGCGGCCTAAGTCGCGGTAAGTCTCGCTCCAACCAATCCAGAAATAAAAGGAATTGTAATGTCGACTGTACAAACAGCCGAAGACTCCATCTTTAACCGTCGCGAATCAGAAGCGCGCTCATATTGCCGTGGCTTTGACGCGATCTTCACCAAGGCGCGGGGCGCCGAACTATTTGATGATCAGGGGAACCGTTACATTGATTTCCTGGCCGGCTGCTCGTCTTTGAATTACGGGCACAATGACCCCGACATGAAAGCGGCGCTTTTGGATCACATTGGCGAGGACGGGATCGCGCACGGGCTTGATCTTCACACGGACGCAAAAGCGGCGTTTCTGGAGGTCTTCGAAGATATAATTCTTCGGCCTAGAGGCATGGACCATAAGGTGATGTTCACCGGTCCGACCGGAGCAAACGCAGTTGAGGCTGCGATGAAAATTGCACGTAAGGTCACCGGGCGAGATACCATCATCTCGTTCACCAACGGATTCCACGGTGTGACGATGGGAGCGCTCGCTGCGACGGGCAACAGCTATCACAGAGGGGGCGCAGCGGCACCTTTGAATGGTGTCGTGCGGCTGCCGTATGACGGCTACATGAACGACAGTTTTGACACCGCCGAGTACCTCGAGACCATGCTGGAAGACGCGTCGAGCGGCCTGGATGCGCCAGCTGCGATCCTATTGGAAACGGTGCAAGGCGAGGGTGGTCTGAATGCAGCGCGCCCTGAGTGGGTTCGCCGTATTGGGGAGATTGCCGAAAAGCACGGGGCGCTCCTCATCATCGATGACATTCAGGCGGGTTGTGGCCGGACGGGCCATTTCTTTTCTTTCGAGGAAATGGGCGTCGCACCAGATATCGTAACGATGGCAAAATCAGTGTCCGGCTTTGGGCTTCCGTTTGCGATGGTCCTCGTGCGTCCTGAATGTGACGTGTTCGGCCCAGCTGAGCATAATGGAACGTTTCGCGGCAACACACATGCGTTTGTAACGGCAAAGGTCGCCATTGAGAAATTCTGGAGGGATGCTGCGTTCGAAGATGAAATCGAACGGAAGGCCGCGCGCATCGAAGGTGCTCTGACGGAAATCGCGGAAATGGTCCCAGGCGCGTTTCTCAAGGGGCGAGGAATGATGCGGGGTGTAAGCGTTGGATCAGGTGAGCTGGCCTCCGCTATCTGCGCCCGTGCGTTTGAAAATGGTCTGGTGATCGAGACCTCTGGCCCAGACGATGAAGTTGTCAAAATTCTCGCACCGCTGACTATACCAGACGCCATTCTTGAAGAAGGGCTGACTATCCTCTCAGATGCTGCCCGTTCGGTGACGGCGCCCTCACAGATTGCTGCGGAGTAGACAATGATTGTTCGAGATTTCAACGCGTTAATGAACACTGATCGGGTCGTGTCCGACGCCCAGTGGACTTCGGTGCGAATGCTGCTCGCGGATGATGGTATGGGGTTTTCTTTCCATATCACCTTTCTCGAGGCCGGATCGGAGCATGAGTTCGAATACAAGAACCATTTCGAGAGCGTCTATTGCATGCAGGGCAAAGGCTCGATCACAGATCACGCCACTGGTGAAACCCATGAAATCAAGCCGGGGGTGATGTACGCCCTGAATGAACATGACAGGCACACGCTCCGCGCTGAGGAGGAACTGGTCATGGCCTGCGTATTCAACCCGCCCGTTACAGGGCGGGAGGTCCATCAGGAAGATGGCTCATACGCGATCGCAGACGGCTAACTACATTCCAAAGGAGGCCCGCAGCCTGCGGGAACTGCAAAGATGAGCAAAGCTCACACTGTTGAAAAAATCGGCGGAACGTCGATGTCGCGCGTATCCGAGTTGCTTGAGGGTGTCTTTCGGCCCAAAGGCGGAGACGTGACCTATAACCGGATTTTCGTTGTCTCTGCTTTTGGCGGGATAACTGACCTCCTGTTGGAGCAAAAGAAATCCGGCGCGCCGGGTGTGTACGCGCGTTTTACTAGCTCAGATGATGATCATGGGTGGTTGGATGCCCTGACCGATGTGGGCGAGGCGATGCGTCATGCGCATCAAGCCATACTTGAACACCCCGCTGATCTTTCTGCCGCTGACGAATTTGTCCGAGAGCGTATTGAAGGTGCGCGGTCATGTCTTTTCGACCTTCAGCGGCTAAATTCCTATGGCCATTTCCACCTTGGTGATCACATGCTCTCGATCCGCGAAATGCTATCGGGACTCGGTGAGGCACATTCGGCATACGTCGCCACGCTTCTGTTGCAACGCAATGGCATTGAGGCTCGGCTGGTTGATTTGTCTGGCTGGCGAGACGAGGGTGAGTTTGATCTAGAGGAGCGGATTTCTCACGGATTGAAAGATGTCGACCTGAAGTCCGAAATGCCAATCGTGACCGGGTATGCGCAATGTCGCGAAGGCCTGATGAAGGAATTCGATCGTGGTTATTCTGAGGTGACATTTTCGAAAATTGCGGCGCTGACCGGAGCATCGGAGGCCATCATCCATAAGGAGTTTCATTTGTCATCTGCGGACCCAAAACAGGTGGGGCAGGGGCAAGTACGCAAAATCGGTCATACCAATTACGATGTTGCCGATCAGCTGTCGAACATGGGGATGGAAGCCATTCACCCCAAGGCTGCCAAAACGCTGCGCCAGGCGGCGGTTCCGCTAAGGGTAACGAACGCTTTTGAGCCCGATGATCCCGGAACCCTGATTGACGATAGTGTTTCCGAGGCATCGGCTGTCGAGATCGTCACTGGGCTGGAAGTCGTCTGCATGGAGCTTTTTGAGCAGGATATGGTCGGGGTGAAGGGCTATGACGCAACGGTACTGGAGGCGCTTCGGCGTCACAATGTGCGGATCGTGTCGAAGCAATCGAATGCGAACACGATCACCCATTTCGTCGAAGCATCGCTAAAGACGATGCGGCGTGTCGAAAAGGAGATCATCGCGACCTATCCAAACGCAACGCTTTCGATCCGAAATTTGGCCATGGTGTCGGCTATTGGGCAGAACCTTAAAGGTTTGAATGTGTTGGCGCGGGGTCTTGTGGCGCTGGAACGGTCTGGATTGGATGTCCATGCGGCGCAACAGGGTCCAAGAAATGTTGATGCGCAGTATCTTGTCTCGCGTGATGATATGGCGAAGGCAATTGAAACGCTGCATGCCGAGCTGGTCTCCGATGCGGCTAGCGGAACCATATTGGAAGCGGCCTGAACTGAATACAGCCTAGAGGGGCGACGTGTACTGACGCCCCTTTAGGTGCATGTCACCAAGTGTTATGTCCTGACCGGTCATTATCTGTGTGAATATTTGCATGTCGAGGTTTCGGCCGGTCAGAATAGTTGCCATCGGTTTTGTCGACGGCGGCAGTTTTCCAGCTTTCAGAGCCGCTATGCCGACGACACAAGCGCCTTCGGCTACAATGCGCTCTTCGAAAAACAGCATCTGCATGGCGTCGCGGATTTCTTCCTCTGTAACCAGAATAATGTCATCAAGCAGATCACGACATAGTTGGAATGAAAGCTTGTTTTGAAGTCCGATTCCGCCGCCGAGGCTATCGGCGAGGCTGGCGTATTCCTTGACTTCTATTGGGTGACCCGCTTTGATCGATGCGACCATTGCTGCACCGCGATCCATTGAGATGCCGATCACCTTAATCGCCGGGTTGATCGCTTTTGCGGCAAGCGCGACCCCGCCTGCGAGACCGCCGCCCGAGAGAGGAACCAGAAGAGTGCCGACATCGGGGCGCTGTTCAAGAATCTCAAGGCCGATCGTCCCTTGTCCGGCAATTACGCGAGGGTCATCAAAGGGGGAGATTTCTGTCAGGCCCTCGTCGCGACAAAGGCGCAGGCTTTCTGCCAGCGCAGCGTCCTGAGATTTGCCGGTGATTGAAATTTCTGCGCCCAGAGCGCGAATGCCGTCAATTTTTGCTTGCGGCACCAATTCCGACATGCAGACGACCGCACGAAGCCCCCTCTGCCGTGCGGCGAATGCCACGCCACGGCCGTGGTTTCCGGTAGAGCAACATGTGACACCAATCGCCCCATCGGGCAACGACGTGACTGCGTTATACGCGCCGCGCAGTTTGAATGCGCCGATGGGCTGGCAGATTTCGAGTTTTAGGAGCAGCTCTGTTCCCAGAATTCGACTAATTGCGGTAGCGGGCACGAGCGGTGTGGCGTCTGCCACTCCTTTTATGGTGCCGCGCGCCATAAGAATTTCTGCAAGCGTCAAAGTCATGATGCGAAGGAACCAAATTTACCCTTGGCTGTCACGCTCTATTGGCGGCATGTTCCCAGATAAGAAACTCTTCGGGCCGGTTCTTCTCTAGCTTCGCGACAGTGGAGGAGAGAACAGGTGTTTCAATTTTGGGGGAAACGTTTTTGGTGGGAAGGTCAATCTTTCGGTTCAATCTTGTTTCCAGAAATTTGATAAGGTCGGATTGGTTTTCATATTGAAATAGATGATCGACCCCGGCGCCGTCTTTGATGTCCTTGAGGAACTTTGCTTGACTTCCGACTGCCGCATACGGGGCTGGTTTTCCACGGCAATACTCGAGAACAAATTCGTCGAATGTAATTCCCCTTGTGCTGTTGGGCTGACCCGCGATTTCTACCCGATGCCGGTATCGATACCAGCTTGAAAGCCAATCCAGCGGATGGCGCACGACGGCGAGGGTTTCTAGGCGTGAGGCATCGCCCGCTTTATCGAGCAGGGGGGCCACAAAGCGCCGGTAGCGATAAAGCGGTGTGTGTTTGAGAATCGGGGGGTCACGGAAAACCACTGCCGCCTGAGGGGCAAGGGCCCCTTCAATAGCAGTCGTTCCAGTTTTGGGCACCGCCAAGAAAACAAGATTTTCCTTCCAAAAAACAAGCAACTGTTGTGATTTCCTTGTGCTGATTGCCTGAGAATGTTGAGCGTAAACTACTCATTAACCGCTTTGGTTGAAAGTTGAGTTTGATTAGAAATTTCTTGAAATGTTCTACTTTTGTGCGCATAAGGGCGGGAACAAGAGGCGAACATCAGCAGGAATTGCCGCCCGCTAGCGGGTGTGAAATAAGGAGCGCAACAATGGCAATGGCAGATATTCTGGACATGACTGACAAGAAATCGGCAGAGAAGCAAAAGGCGCTCGACTCCGCATTGGCCCAAATCGAACGGCAGTTCGGCAAGGGCTCCATCATGCGGCTCGGAGGGGACAATGCGATGCGGGATATCGAGGCGACCTCGACCGGCTCGCTTGGATTGGACATCGCGCTCGGTATCGGTGGTCTGCCCAAAGGGCGGATTATCGAGATTTACGGACCTGAGTCTTCGGGAAAGACGACATTGACGCTTCACTGCGTTGCAGAGGAGCAAAAAAAGGGTGGCGTATGTGCATTTGTCGACGCTGAACATGCTTTAGATCCCCAGTACGCCAAGAAGCTTGGTGTGAATTTGGATGAGTTGCTAATTTCGCAGCCCGACACTGGTGAGCAGGCTCTGGAAATTACAGATACGCTGGTTCGCTCTGGTGCTGTAAATATGGTGATTGTCGACTCAGTGGCAGCGCTTACACCCAAATCGGAGCTTGAGGGCGATATGGGCGACTCGAGCGTTGGTGTTCATGCGCGTCTTATGAGCCAGGCAATGCGGAAGCTCACTGGCTCGATTGCACGGTCCAACTGCATGGTGATCTTCATCAACCAAATTCGGATGAAGATCGGCGTCATGTTTGGCAGCCCTGAAACAACGACGGGCGGTAACGCTCTCAAATTCTACTCCTCCGTTCGCCTCGATATTCGTCGGATCGGTGCAATTAAGGATCGCGATGAGGTGGTCGGCAACTCGACCCGTGTAAAGGTCGTGAAGAACAAAGTGGCCGCGCCTTTTAAGCAGGTCGAGTTCGATATCATGTATGGCGAAGGGATTTCGAAAACGGGCGAATTGCTCGACCTCGGGGTAAAGGCTGGGGTGGTAGATAAATCTGGTGCGTGGTTCTCTTACGGTGATGAGCGGATCGGACAGGGTCGTGAGAATGCCAAACAGTTTCTGAGAGATAATCCTGAGATGGCGATGGAAATAGAAGACAAAATCCGCGCAGCGCATGGTTTGGACTTTGACGCAGCGGACGAGGATTTTGACGACGCCGTGGTCGACGGGGCTTAGGTAGATATTTTTGCCTAGCAGGTGGGCCGTCGCATCTCTGCGGCGGCCCTATTTCTTTGCGCAATCAAAGAAACCCGGTTTGATTGCACGGGATGTGGACAGTGCTAGTCGCAAAAGTTAAACGAACCCAAAGCTCATTTTCCATTTGGACGGCACCCAATCATGACCAGCCTGAACGATATCCGCTCGACCTTCCTGTCTTACTTCGAGCGCAACGGTCACACGATCGTCGACAGCTCGCCGCTCGTTCCGCGGAATGATCCGACGTTGATGTTTACCAACTCGGGAATGGTTCAATTCAAGAATCTCTTCACAGGCCTTGAAAAACGGGATTACGTTCGGGCCACGACCAGCCAGAAATGTGTTCGAGCAGGCGGCAAACATAACGATCTCGACAATGTTGGTTATACTGCGCGTCACCACACGTTCTTTGAAATGCTCGGGAATTTTAGCTTTGGAGATTACTTTAAGACCGAGGCAATTCCCTATGCTTGGGAGTTGATAACTAAAGATTTTGGCATCGATGCCTCGCGGCTTCTGGCGACTGTTTATCATACAGACGACGAGGCGTTTGAAATCTGGAAGAAGGTCGGTGTTCCAGAGGATCGTATAATCCGGATCGCGACGAGCGACAACTTTTGGCAAATGGGGCCGACGGGCCCGTGCGGCCCCTGCACCGAGATCTTCTATGATCACGGCGATCACATTTGGGGCGGTCCTCCCGGTTCTGCAGAGGAAGATGGCGACCGCTTTATTGAGATTTGGAACATCGTTTTCATGCAGAACGAGCAGTTCGAGGATGGATCCATGGTTCCTCTCGACATGCAGTCAATTGACACAGGCATGGGATTGGAGCGGATCGGCGCTCTGCTGCAAGGAAAACATGACAACTACGATACGGATTTGATGCGTGCCTTGATCGAGGCATCCGCACATGCGACCAGCGTAGATCCGGATGGGGATGGCAACGTTCATCATCGGGTCATCGCTGACCACCTCCGTTCGACCTCTTTCCTGATTGCAGACGGTGTTATGCCATCAAATGATGGTCGGGGCTACGTACTGCGTAGGATCATGCGCCGCGCAATGCGTCATGCGCATTTGCTGGGAGCAAAAGATCCGCTGATGCATCGGTTGGTTGCTGAGTTGGTGCGTCAGATGGGGGATGCCTATCCCGAACTGCACCGCGCTCGTGCCTTGATCGAGGAGACCCTCCGCGCAGAGGAAACACGTTTCAAGCAGACCTTGGATCGTGGGCTTAGACTGCTCGATGACGAACTCGCAGGACTGCCCGAAGGTGCTGATCTCTCGGGGCAGGCTGCATTCAAGCTCTATGATACCTATGGTTTCCCTCTGGATCTCACACAGGATGCCCTTCGTGAAAAGGGGCGTGGCGTCGATACAACCGGCTTTGACGCGGCAATGGCAGAGCAGAAAGCGAAGGCACGCGCTGCCTGGGCTGGATCGGGTGAGGCGGCAGACGCGACGATTTGGTACGATCTTGCTGATGAGCAAGGCGTAACTGAATTCCTCGGCTACGACACGGAGGTCGCTGAAGGCCGGGTCCAGGCTATCGTTTCAGGTGGCACGGCAGGCGAAAAAGCCCAAGCAGGATCGAAGGTGCAGATTGTCGTGAACCAGACGCCATTCTATGCCGAAAGTGGGGGGCAGGTCGGTGATACCGGAACGCTGGAAACAGATACCGGACGAGCCAAAATCACGGATACCCGCAAGGTGGCCGGTGTGTTCATTCATTTCGCCGAGATCACAGACGGAACTATCGAAGTTGGTCAAGGCGCAGAGCTGATCGTCGATCATGCGAGGCGCACCACGATCCGCGCAAACCATTCGGCGACGCACTTGCTTCATGAAGCACTCAGAAACGCGCTTGGTGATCATGTCGCTCAACGCGGTTCGCTCAATGCACCGGATCGTTTGCGCTTTGATTTTAGCCACGGTTCGGCACTGACCCGCGAGGAAATCGAACAGGTTGAGGCAGAGGTTAACCAGATGATCCGCCAAAATACGGCGGTCGAAACGCGGATTATGACCCCTGATGATGCGCGCGCAATCGGTGCGCAGGCGCTCTTTGGCGAGAAATACGGCGATGAGGTGCGCGTGGTTTCGATGGGGCGTGCCCCCACAGGAAAAGGGCAGAGCGGCGAAACCTATTCGATCGAACTCTGCGGGGGGACCCATGTCCGTCAAACAGGAGACATCGGTGCGTTTGTTGTTCTGGGGGATGGTGCTTCGTCAGCCGGTGTGCGGCGTGTTGAAGCGCTGACAGGTGCAAAAGCGCTTGATTATCTCGCGGGGCAAGAAGCCGCGCTTGCAGAGATCGCGGGTGTATTGAAGTCTCCGGTTGGAGAGGCTCTGGATCGCGTCAAAGCCCTAATTGAAGAGCGCAAAAACCTCGCGAATGAAGTTTCGCAATTGCGTCGGGAATTGGCTATGTCCGGTGGGTCGAGGGAAGGCGAGCCCCTGCGAACCGTCGCAGGCATAGCGTTTAGAGCTCAAGTGGTGACAGGGGTGACAGGCAAGGACCTACCGGCGCTCATCGATGAAATGAAAGCCGAGATGGGAAGTGGTGTCGTGCTGCTGCTTGCGGACACGGGCGGTAAAGCCGCGGTCGCAGCGGGCGTTACGGCTGATCTTACCGAGCGCGTTTCTGCGGTCGATGTGGTTCGATCTGCCGTTTCCGAGTTGGGCGGCAAAGGTGGCGGCGGTCGCCCTGATATGGCGCAGGGCGGCGGTGCCAGCATTGACAACGCCGATGCTGCATTTGCCGCGGCTGAAGCTCTGATCGGAGGTGCGAAATGAGCGCTCTTTGGATTGCTCATGTGACCGTGCATGATGAGGCAGCCTACGCGGAATATGCGAAACGTGCGACTGTAGCTATTGCGGATCACGGTGGCGTATTCCTCGCACGGGGTGGTGCGTTCGAACAACTTGAAGGTACCCCGCGCCCGCGCAATGTGGTCGCCCGCTTTCCCTCCTTGAAAGCGGCTCATGAGTGCTACCATTCGGCGGCTTATCAAGAGGCGTTGAGCTACGCGAAGGGCGCATCTGAAAGGGATTTGGTGATTGTCGAGGAGATCGAACCGTAAGGTTCCATTGACCCGAATAAAAAAGGGCCCCGAATGCGGGGCCCTTTTTTGTTAGCTGGCAGCTTTTGCCTGACGTTTGCGTTCATGGGGGTCAAGGAAGCGCTTGCGCAAGCGGATCGAGTTCGGTGTAACCTCGACAAGCTCGTCGTCGTCGATATATGCGATGGCTTGTTCGAGCGACAAGACAGTCGGCGGTGTCAGGCGGACTGCTTCGTCGGAGCCGGAGGCCCGAACGTTTGTGAGCTTTTTGCCTTTCAGAGGGTTAACTTCGAGATCATTGTCACGGCTGTGTTCGCCAATGATCATGCCCTCGTAGACCTTCTCCTGCGGCGTGATGAACATCTTGCCACGTTCTTCAAGGTTCCAAAGCGCATACGCTACCGCGTCACCGTTCTCCATGGAGATCAAAACACCCTGCCTGCGTCCCTGAATCGGGCCTTTATGAGCGGTCCAGCCGTGGAAAATGCGGTTTAGAACGCCAGAGCCGCGCGTGTCGGTAAGGAATTCACCATGGTAGCCAATCAATCCGCGCGAGGGAACATGAGCGACGATACGGGTCTTGCCCGCACCGGCGGGTTTCATTTCCACGAGATCGCCTTTGCGCGGGCCTGTCAGTTTCTCAACCACGACACCAGTATATTCGTCATCGACATCAATCGTGACTTCCTCGACCGGCTCCATGCGGGTTCCATTTTCTTCGCGGAAAATGACCTGCGGACGGGAAATTGAGAGTTCAAACCCTTCGCGGCGCATGTTTTCGATCAACACACCCATCTGAAGTTCTCCGCGACCAGAGACGATGAAGGCTTCGCCTCCAGGCGTATCTTCAATTCGAATTGCAACGTTTGATTCGGCCTCTTTCATCAGGCGTTCGCGGATAACGCGAGATTGCACTTTCTTGCCGTCGCGTCCGGCGAGAGGGCTGTCGTTGATCCCGAATGTGACGGAGATGGTGGGTGGATCAATCGGCTGTGCCGGCAGAGGCACGTCGATTGATGGATCGCAGAGTGTATCTGCGACGGTCGCCTTACTCATGCCGGCCAAAGTAACGATGTCGCCAGCCTCGGCCACATCAATTGCCTGTTGTGCCAGTCCGCGGAATGCCATGATTTTCGTGACACGGAATTGTTCCAGCTTTTCCCCAGTCCGGGAGAGTGCCTTCAGTGTCTCGCCCGCTTTCAACGAACCGCTCGCTACGCGACCGGTCAGAATTCGGCCGAGGAAAGGATCAGCGGAAAGTGTGGTTGCCAGCATGCGGAACGGCTTGTCACGCTGAGTGACCTGCGTAGGTTCGGGAACATGCGCAACGACCAATTCGAAAAGCGCCTGCAAGTCTTTGCGCGGTCCGTCCAGTTCCGTATCGGCCCATCCCGAGCGGCCAGACGCATAGAGATGCGGGAAATCAAGCTGGTTGTCGTCTGCTCCGAGATTGGCAAAGAGGTCGAAGCATTCATCAAGGGCACGATCTGGCTCTGCGTCGGGCTTGTCGACTTTATTCAGCACCACGATCGGGCGCAGTCCGAGCGCGAGGGCTTTGGATGTGACGAATTTCGTTTGCGGCATCGGGCCTTCTGCGGCGTCAACCAACAGAACGACACCGTCGACCATCGATAGGATGCGCTCGACCTCACCACCGAAGTCGGCGTGGCCGGGGGTGTCGACAATATTTATCCGAGTGCCATTCCATTCAACGCTTGTAGCTTTGGCGAGGATCGTGATGCCGCGCTCCCGCTCAATATCGTTCGAGTCCATTGCCCGCTCGGAAACAGCTTGATTTTCGCGGAATGCGCCGGATTGTTTGAGGAGTTCGTCAACGAGGGTCGTTTTGCCGTGGTCAACGTGTGCGATGATCGCGATATTGCGAATGTCCATAGGTCCGCCTTTTCTGGAGTTGCGGGCGCCATACAGCGCATTCGACATAAAAGCCAGACCTAATGGCGCATGGCTGATATGTTCATTTGCTAGTGAGGTGTAGCGTTGGAGAAAAGGTGGATCACGCCTATCCCTGCGACGATGAGAGCCATGCCTGTCACTGCGGCTAAGTCCAGTTCTTGCCCGAATACGGCAAATCCGATCAGTGCGATGAAGATAATTCCAAGGCCTGACCAAAGTGCGTAGACGATACCAACGGGCAGAGTACGCAATGTCAGGGAAAGGAAGTAGAATGCTGCGGCGTAGGCCACGATGACAAAAACCGATGGCCAAAAACGCGTGAATTGCTGGCTTGCCTGCAGGGCGGATGTGCCAATCGTTTCGGCGGCGACAGCGATTAAAAGATAGACATAAGTCATTGGCGCAATGATCCCATTTGCGAGTGGTTAGTAGACTGGCAATGCGGTTGTCTCTTTGATCTCTTCCATGACGAAACTCGCCGATACGTCTGAGAGGTCAATTTTCGCAATAAGTCTTTTATAGAGCTGATCGTATGCTGGGACATCGGCCACCCGTGCCCGAACAAGGTAATCAAGATCACCAGACATTCTGTACGCGCCCAAGATCTCGGGCATTGATTTTGTGATCTTGGAGAATTTTGTCAGCCAGTCTGGGTCGTGCTTCCTTGTGCGGATCAGCATGATTACCGTCAGTGCAAGTCCGAGCTTTTCAGCATCGAGCAACGTGACTCTTGACCTAATTACGCCATCGTCTTCGAGCGATTTAATCCGTCTCCAGCAGGCATTGCGTGACAGCCCGACGCGATCACCGATCTCATCTAACGAGAGTGACGCGTCTGACTGTAGCTCATGCAGAATTCGACGATCTGTGTGATCAATTCCCATGAATTCACCATATTTTGGGATATACGATAGTAAATATTGAAATCTAGCGGAAGAAAAGGAGAAAATCCACCTCTGCTTGAATTAGGTTTTCACCAACCAGATGAATGGAGGCCTTATGTTTGCAAAAGTTTTTTTGACCCACCCAAGATCGGTGAACGAAAGCTACCTTGAACACCTGCGGTTCGCTTTCGCTTTTTCTTGGGCGTTGATGGTGGCGGCTGGTGCAGCATTCGTGCATGGCATCGTGCCGTGCCTGTTTGAGAAAACCGCAAGCCGGTCTGTTCGGCGTTTGGCTGATATGTGCTCTGCACGAGGTCGATAGGGCTCCGCCAGAAAATATTACTCGGTATACCGTGGTATGCATTGACTTGGGGTGAAGCCTTGTCTATTTCGGCACGCGTTGAGCGGCGCGGCTGCGAGCGACGAGCGCTTGCGACTGGTTGGCCGCAAATGTCCTTCTTGGAGGTGCCTCCCGATGTCGATGACGACCCCTGATATTATTTACACAAAGGTTGATGAAGCGCCCGAGCTGGCGAGTGCGTCACTTTTGCCTATCGTGCGCTCTTTCGCAGCTGCCGCTGGTGTGTCGGTCGGTGTCAAGGACATCTCTTTGGCCGGCCGAATTTTGGCTGCTTTTCCAGAGTTTCTGAGCGAGGATCAGCGTCAATCTGATGATCTGGCCGAGCTGGGAGAGTTGGTCAAAAAGCCCGAGGCAAACGTTATCAAGCTGCCCAATATTTCAGCCTCTGAGCCGCAATTGGTCGCTGCCGTGAAGGAATTGCAGGGGCAGGGGTATGCGCTCCCAGATTACCCGTATGAGCCAGCAACGGACGAGGAAAAGTCGGTCCGCGCCCGTTATGACGCGATCAAAGGCTCGGCGGTTAACCCCGTCCTGCGTGAGGGGAATTCGGACCGGCGCGCAGCGCGGGCTGTAAAAAACTATGCGCAGGCCAACCCCCATTCGATGGGGGCATGGAGCGCCGATAGTAAGACCAAAGTCAGCTCGATGCCGGGAAATGATTTCTATGCGAATGAAAAATCGGCAACGATTACTGCCGCACAAGCTGGTGCAGCGCGGATTGAATTTGTTGGTCGCGACGGGGCAGTCAAATCTCTCAAAGAAGGTTGGATGCTCGAAGAAGGCACGATTGCCGATGCAACATTCATGTCGGTGAGGGCGTTGAGCGCGTTTCTTTCCGACGCGATTGAAGACACCAAGGCAGATGGAACGATGTTTTCACTGCATCTGAAGGCTACGATGATGAAGGTTTCTGACCCTATCATTTTTGGCTATGCGGTGAAGGCGTGGCTTGCGCCGATATTTGAAAAGTTCGGCGATGAAATGGCCGCACTTGGCGTCAGTGCGAACGCTGGCATGGGTGATCTTATCGAACGAGTCAAAGGGCACCCGGAAATCCTGTCGGCCATTGAGGCCGTACGTTCTGACCGCCCCGAGATGTATATGGTGGATTCCGACAAAGGGATCACCAACCTGCATGTTCCCTCTGATGTTATCATTGACGCGTCGATGCCGGCGGTTATCCGTGCCGGTGGCAAGGGATGGGATAGCAAAGGGGCAAAGGGCGACACGAATTGTGTTATTCCTGACAACTGCTATGCGCCCGTTTATGACGAGGCGATTGAATTCTTTAAACAAAATGGCGCATTGAATCCTGCCACCGCAGGTGCCGTCGCAAATGTGGGTCTGATGGCTCAGAAGGCGGAGGAATACGGAAGCCATCCGACGACTTTCGAGGCGCCCGGTGACGGTGTCATCCGCGTTGTTCTGGCAAATGGAGAGACTTTGCATGAGCATGAGGTCGAGGCGGGGGATATTTGGCGGTCTTGCACCGTAAAGAAAGCGCCGATTGAGAACTGGATTCAGCTCGCATTGGACCGCCAGCGTCTGACTGGATCAGAGGCGATTTTCTGGCTCGATGCCAATCGTGCCCACGATGCCGAGTTAATCAAATATGTCGAGCCCGCGCTGCAAGCTGCGGGAGTCGCTGACCGTTTTCAGATCCTTGCTCCACGAGAGGCAACTCGACAGTCGCTCAAGACCATCACGGCTGGCAAGGATAGCATTGCGATTACGGGCAATGTCCTTCGTGACTATCTAACCGACCTGTTCCCGATCCTGGAGTTGGGCACGTCCGCCAAGATGCTTTCTATCGTGAAGCTGATGAACGGTGGCGGTCTATTCGAGACAGGTGCTGGTGGATCGGCCCCCAAACATGTTCAGCAATTGGTTGAGGAAAATCACCTTCGCTGGGACTCGATGGGCGAATTCTGTGCACTGGGCGAGAGCTTCAATTTCCTTGCGGACACGTGTGGGAACGCAAGGGCAGGAGTGCTCGGTGTGGCCGCAGAAGTTGCAACGCAAGGCATTCTCGATCAGGATCGTTCTCCCTCACGCAAGGTTGGGCAACCAGACAATCGTGATAGCCATTATTGGTTTGCGCGGTATTGGGCCGAGGCGCTTGCGCAGCAGTCTGAGGATGCGGCGATGGCCGAACATTTCTCTCCGCTCGCGAAAGCGCTTGCTGAAAACGAAGACGCAATCCTCGCCGAACTTGCCGCCGCGCAGGGGCGTCCTGCCGATCTAGGCGGGTATTATCACGCGGATCCGGCGAAAACTTCCCAAGTCATGCGTCCGAGCAAGACGTTGAACGCGATCATTTCTGGATAAAATGTCAAAAGGCCCTCGCAATTGCGAGGGCCTTTTTGATTCCAGATGTTGTGCAATGGCTGCTAGCTGTCTTTCGCAGATTTAAGTTTTTGCTCTTGCAGCCTTTTGGTCAGCAGTTCCTTTGCACGCTTTTCTGCACGTCGAACGCGGATCGCTGTATTGTAGGCTTCCTGCAACGTCTGGGACGATGACCCTAGAATTTCTCCGACATTGGCGACGATCTTATCATCGCCACTGCGCGCTTCGTCGGCGAGTGCCATTTGAGCCAACTCGTCGGCCATATCGTCTAGAAGTGCCATTGTTA
The DNA here is from genome assembly GCA_017643845.1 of Marivivens sp. GTDB lineage: Bacteria > Pseudomonadota > Alphaproteobacteria > Rhodobacterales > Rhodobacteraceae > JAEPMR01. The sequence goes on from JAEPMR010000012.1 coordinate 49,393, forward strand.
TCGCGTGTTCTCTGTGAGGCGGCGTTTCACGTAGCTGGAAACATGATCCAGCATCGTATCCATGTGCGGCTCCTCAAAGAAATGCCCTGCGCCTTCGATTTCCGTGTGGGTTATGGTGATGCCCTTTTGTTCGTGCAGCTTTCCAACTAGCGACTGGGTATCAGCAGGCGGTGCCACGCGATCAGCGGTGCCGTTGATAATGAGGCCGGAAGAAGGGCAGGGCGCAAGGAAGGAGAAGTCGTACATATTTGCGGGCGGCGATACGGAAATGAATCCGGTGATCTCGGGTCTCCGCATCAGCAATTGCATTCCGATCCATGCGCCAAAGGAGAAGCCGGCGACCCAGCAATGCTTCGCGTTTGAGTTCATGGATTGAAGGTAGTCAAGCGCAGAGGCGGCATCGGACAGTTCGCCGATTCCCTGATCGTATTCACCCTGACTCCGACCGACGCCTCTGAAATTGAAGCGCAGGACTGTGAAACCCATGTTGTAGAAGGCGTAATGCAGGTTGTAGACCACACGATTGTTCATCGTGCCGCCGAACTGGGGGTGCGGATGCAGGACAATTGCTATCGGAGCATCACGATCTTTTTGTGGATGATAACGGCCTTCGAGCCGACCCTCAGGGCCGGGAAAAATCACTTCGGGCATGTGCGTCCCATTTCTCGGTCAATTGCGCCAGAGTAATCTTGACGAAAACCCTCGGACACTTTAGAAAGATTCTAATCCCAACCTCTCGTCGGGAGCGTTACCGTGGTTACTCAGGGGCGGGGCGGGCGTCAATGAATTTGCGCAAAGCTGTCGCGAGATTAGAGGCTTACAAATGAAATTGAGCACCAAAGGACGCTACGCAATGGTGGCGCTGGCAGATCTGGCCCTGCAGCCCGAAGGTAGTCTTGTGACATTGACCGAGATTTCGAAGCGCCAGGATATTTCTCTTGCCTATCTCGAGCAGCTTTTTGTGAAGTTGCGGCGTGCAGAACTTGTTGAGAGTGTCCGGGGGCCTGGTGGTGGCTACAAGCTAGCCCGGCCTGCGACGGAAATCCGTGTTTCGGACGTGCTCGGGGCTGTGGATGAAACCGTGAGCGCCATGCACAAGGGGGCCGGTGCAAGTGGCGGCGCCTCTGGGAGCCGTGCTCAGTCACTGACAAATCGGCTGTGGGAAGGGTTATCGGCTCAGGTCTACGTATTTCTGCATCAAGCCAGGCTCTCGGACGTGATTGGAAACGGGCTGGCCCCTTGTCCGGCTGTGCCTGCGCTCTTCGAAGTTGTTGATGAATGAGAGAGACAAGCGTCTATCGGGGTTCGACATGAGCCGTTGCTATCTGGATCATAACGCGACAGCTCCTCTACGGCCTGAGGTGCGTCAGGCGATGGTCGAGGCGATGGACGTGGCTGGCAATCCGTCGTCCGTTCATCAAGAGGGTCGTGCTGCGAAACGTCTGATGGAAAGTGCCCGTGCCCAAATTGCTGAAGCCTTGGGTGCGGGAAACGCAGATATTATTTTTACATCCGGAGCCACCGAAGCTGCCGCGTTGTGCTTGAGGGGAGGCGGATACGCCGGCTCGGACATTGAACATGATGCCGTGCATGCTTGGATTGAACCATCATTGTCAGTTGATGCCCGGGGGCATGTGAGTGTGCCAGAGCCGGATCGTTCGGTTCTTCAATTGGCTAATTCCGAAACCGGGATTTTGCAGTCATTGCCTGCAGGTCTTGCTGTATCTGACATAACGCAAGCGGTCGGACGCATTCCATTCTCATACAGTTGGGCGGGGGTGGGTGCGGTCTTTCTGTCCGCGCACAAGATTGGCGGGCCGAAAGGGATCGGCGCGCTAATTGTTCCTCAAGGCGCTGATATATCTCCTCATTTCCGAGGTGGAGGTCAGGAGATGGGGCGGCGATCCGGGACCGAAAACATCATCGGAGTCGCGGGCTTTGCCGCAGCAACAAAGACTGCCCTGCGTGATTTGGCGGATGGAATATGGTCACGGGTTGAAGAATTTAGAAATATTCTAGAAAAGGCCATTGAGGAACGCTCGCCCGAAACTATTTTTGTAGGGAAAGGCGCGGACCGGCTGCCGAACACCAGCTGTTTCGTTACGCCGGGATGGAAGGGCGAAACCCAGGTCATGGCGATGGATTTGGCGGGGTTTGCTATTTCGGCGGGATCAGCCTGTTCGAGCGGCAAGGTAAAAGCCAGCCGCGTGCTGCAGGCGATGGGATTTAGTGCCGAAGATGCGGCATCGAGTGTGCGGGTTTCTCTTGGGCCGGACACAACCAAAGATGAGGTTCTGCGGTTTGCAGATGCCTGGACAGAAAAATTGGTAAGACAGCGCAAACGTAGCGCTTGAGAGGGGATAAGATGGTTGCATTGGACCAAAGTCAGGTAAAGGACGGTGTCGATCAGGAAACCGTCGATGCTGTCGCGAAGCTGTCGGGAAAGTATAAATACGGTTGGGAAACCGAAATCGAAATGGACTATGCGCCGAAGGGCGTTAGCCCGGATATCGTCCGCTTGATTTCCGACAAGAACGAAGAGCCAGAGTGGATGACCGACTGGCGCCTTCAGGCATATTCGCGTTGGGAACAGATGGAAGAGCCCGAGTGGGCGATGGTTTCCTATCCGAAGATCGATTTCCAGGATCAGTACTATTATGCTCGCCCAAAGAGTATGCAGGAGAAGCCGAAGTCACTTGATGACGTAGATCCCAAGCTACTCGCTACATACGAAAAGCTTGGTATCCCGCTGAAAGAACAAATGATTCTTGCCGGCGTGGAGGGGGCTGAGGACGCACCTTCCGAGGGCAGAAAAGTAGCTGTTGATGCAGTCTTTGACTCTGTGTCGGTCGGTACGACCTTTCAGAAAGAGCTGGAAAAAGCTGGTGTGATTTTCTGCTCAATCTCCGAGGCGATCAAAAACCATCCCGAGCTGGTCAAGAAGTATCTCGGCTCGGTCGTGCCGCCGTCGGATAATTACTACGCGACTTTAAACAGCGCGGTCTTCTCTGATGGATCGTTTGTCTACGTGCCGCCGGGTGTGCGCTGCCCAATGGAGCTGTCGACATACTTCCGGATCAATGCCGAAAACACGGGCCAATTCGAACGCACGCTTATTATCGCGGATAAGGGATCGTACGTATCGTATCTGGAAGGGTGTACCGCACCGCAGCGTGATACTGCGCAGCTTCATGCTGCTGTCGTAGAGATCATCGTCGAAGAAGATGCAGAGGTTAAGTATTCTACCGTTCAGAACTGGTTCCCCGGTGACGAAGAAGGCAAGGGTGGCATCTATAACTTTGTGACAAAACGCGCCGATTGCCGTGGTGATCGCTCGAAGGTGATGTGGACCCAAGTCGAGACGGGATCGGCCGTTACTTGGAAATATCCGAGCTGCATTTTGCGCGGAGACAATAGCCAGGGCGAGTTCTACTCGATTGCGATTACGAACAACATGCAACAGGCCGACACCGGCACGAAGATGGTGCATCTGGGCAAGAATACAAAGTCGCGGATCGTCTCGAAGGGGATCAGCGCGGGCAAGGCGCAGAATACCTACCGTGGACTGGTCAGCATGCACCCCAAGGCGAAGAACAGCCGGAACTATACGCAGTGCGACAGTCTGCTGATCGGTGACAAGTGCGGCGCCCACACGGTTCCCTACATCGAGGTGAAAAATAACTCGAGTCGCGTGGAGCATGAGGCCACGACGTCGAAAGTGGATGATGATCAACTCTTCTATTGTCGCCAGCGGGGCATGGACGAAGAGGAAGCGGTCGCGCTGGTGGTTAACGGTTTCTGCAAGGATGTCTTGCAAGCGCTGCCAATGGAATTTGCGATGGAAGCGCAACAGCTTGTTGCCATTTCGCTAGAGGGATCGGTGGGCTAAAGCGCCCGTTATTCAGAATGATCTGGCGGCAACCGCCGCTTGAGGAGAAAATTATGCTCGAAATCAAGAACCTACACGTCAAACTCGAAGAAGAAGATAAGCAAATCCTTAAAGGAGTGGATTTGACCGTCGAAGCTGGAAAAGTTCATGCGATAATGGGGCCGAATGGCTCTGGCAAGTCCACGCTCTCGTATGTGTTGTCGGGTAAAGACGGCTATGAGGTGACCGACGGCGCGGCGACACTTGGTGGTGAGGATATTCTCGAAATGGAACCTGAAGAGCGGGCTGCGGCCGGGCTTTTTCTGGCGTTTCAGTATCCAGTTGAAATTCCGGGTGTTGGGAATATGACATTCCTGCGAACTGCGGTGAACGCCCAGCGGAAAGCGCGGGGCGAGGAAGAACTCAGTGCTGCCGACTTTTTGAAGGTGGTGAGGGAAAAGGCAAAGACGCTCAAGATTGATGCAGAGATGCTCAAACGCCCCGTTAATGTTGGTTTCTCTGGTGGCGAGAAGAAACGAAACGAAATTCTGCAAATGGCGATGCTCGAGCCCAAGATGTGTATTCTGGACGAGACCGATTCCGGGCTGGACGTCGATGCGATGAAGCTTGTCGCCGAGGGGGTCAATGCGCTCCGTGATGAAGGACGCGGCTTTTTGGTGATCACGCACTATCAGCGTTTGCTGGACCACATCAAACCCGATGTCGTGCATATCATGTCAAACGGTCGGATCATCAAAACCGGTGGACCGGAGCTGGCGCTTGAAGTCGAGCATAATGGATACGGCGACCTGCTTTCGGAGGCGGTGTAATGGTTGCGAGAGCGGCATTGGCGAAAGCCAAAGCGGATCTAACCGCAGATCGTTTGGACGGCCTGACATCGCCGGACGGCGCAGCATGGGCTCAAAGGGCGCGCTCTGAAGCCTTGGCGCGTTTGACCGATATGGGCCTTCCGCATCGGCGGGACGAATATTGGAAGTACACTGATCCTTCGTCCTTGGTCGCACCTGTCGCACCGAAGGCAGCTCTCTTCGACAATGACGAGGGCCCCGCGTTTGATGGCGTCGATCGGATCAAAATCGTCTTTGTCGATGGCGTTTTCGATGCTGAGTCGTCGTCTGATCTGCAGGCGGAAGGGCTGGAAATCGAAAGACTTTCAGAGGCAACTCAGCGGGATATTCATTGGGCCAAGGAACTTTTCGGCGTTTTGGAAGCGCGGAATGCGCAGGGCGCGGTACCTCGGCCAATGTCAGCGATGAACACAGCTTTCGCTGAGGATGGCGTCTGTATTCGCGCTTTTGCGAAAGTCGAGAAACCCGTAAATCTGATCTATCTCCATAAATCAGAGGCTTCCGATGCAATCCTTCACCATTGCGTTAAGGTGGAGGCGGGGGCCGAAGTTACGCTTCTGGAGACCGGACCTGCTGCGGCCCGCTTTTCTAAAGTTATGGAAGTCGATGTTGGAGACCATGGCGCTTTTCACCATGTGCGAGCGCAGGGTCGCGACCACGAGCGCCGCGCTTATACCGCGCAATACGGTCGCTTGGGTGAAGGGTCTACCTACAAGTCGTTCACGCTGACGGCCAATGGTGTCTTGACGCGCAATGAAACCATCATCGAGTTGACCGGCGATGACGCCGTAACCCATGTGGCAGGTGCTGCCGTTGGTGATGGTAAGGATTTCCATCACGATGACACCGTGTTCATTACCCACGACGCCGTGGGCTGCGAAAGTCGCCAGGTGTTCAAGAAGGTTCTGCGAAATGGCGCGGTTGGCGTATTTCAGGGGAAAATTCTCGTTCAACCCGGCGCGCAGAAAACCGATGGCTACCAAATCAGCCAGTCCTTGCTTTTGGATGACGACAGTCAGTTCCTCGCGAAGCCAGAGTTGGAAATCTATGCGGACGACGTGGCGTGTAGCCATGGTTCGACGTCCGGCGCGATCAGTGAAGAAGCGCTTTTCTATCTGAAGTCTCGGGGCGTCCCGCATCATGAAGCGACGAACCTTCTGACGCTGGCATTTCTTGCTGAGGCATTGGATGAAATCGAGAACCAGACCTACGCCGTGGATCTGCATGAGCGTCTGGCGAACTGGCTGAATCGGCGCAACTGATGCCCGTTACGACCGATATCGTCCGTACCTGGCGGGCACCACGCACAGTCATGCGTGAACTCCTCGGGATGGGGCAGCGCGAAGATCGCGCATTGGCCTATCTCATGGCGGCGTGTTTTCTGATTTTCATCGGTCAGTGGCCACGTCTTGTCAGAATGGCAGAGGGTATCGGTCTCCCGAGTGGCAGTGATGTGCCAGAATTAAGCCAGCTTATTTCGTATGAATTCGTTAGTTGGATGATTGTCTGGCCTCTTGCGCTGTATGTCATTGCAGCGTTCTCGCATCTGGTTGCCAAAATTTTTGGTGGGAACGGCTCGTGGTTCGCTGCGCGTCTGGCTCTGTTTTGGGCGCTGTTGGCAAGCACACCGGCGATGCTTCTTTATGGCCTGTTGATTGGGTTCAACGGGGCAACAATTGCGACTAATCTCGTCGGGGCGCTATGGATTGGATCTTTTGCGATCTTTTGGTTCCAAGGGATGCGGGTTGCGGAAAAGGGAAACTCGAATGCTTGATGTCGAAAAAATTCGCGGGGATTTTCCGATCCTGAGCCGCGAAGTAAACGGCAAGCCCCTTGTCTACCTTGACAATGGCGCATCTGCGCAAAAGCCTCAGGTCGTGATTGATGCCGTTACACGTGCCTATTCCGAGGAGTACTCGAACGTTCACCGTGGTCTGCATTACCTCTCGAACCTCGCAACCGAGAAATATGAGGGTGTCAGGGATATTATTCGTCGATTTTTGAACGCGAAGAGTGAATCGGAAATTGTGATGACGTCGGGCACGACGGAAGGCATCAACCTCGTGGCATATTCATGGGCGATGCCAAGGCTGCAAGCGGGCGACGAGATTGTCTTGTCTGTGATGGAGCATCACGCAAATATCGTTCCTTGGCACTTCCTGCGTGAACGGATGGGTGTTGTGCTCAGATGGGTCGATGTCGATGCGAATGGTGAGCTTGATCCACAGAAGGTCATTGATGCCATTGGCCCGAAAACGAAGCTGATCGCCATAACACAACTTTCCAACGTTCTCGGTACGCAAGTTGACGTCAAAACGATCTGCGCAGCCGCCCGCGAACGCGGTGTTGCGACAATGGTTGACGGAAGCCAGGGCAGTGTTCATGGCCCGGTGGATGTGCAAGATATTGGGTGCGACTTCTACCCGATTACCGGTCATAAGCTCTATGGGCCATCGGGATCAGGGGCAATCTATATCCGTGCAGATCGCTTATCTGAGATGCGCCCGTTCATGGGTGGCGGTGACATGATCCGTGAAGTCGCAAAGGATACCGTAACCTATAACGATCCGCCCATGAAATTCGAGGCCGGGACTCCCGGAATCGTGCAGCAGATCGGTCTTGGAGTGGCGCTAGAGTATTTGATGGACATTGGCATGGAGAATGTCGCTCTGCACGAACGATCGCTTAGGGATTACGCTGCTGAGCGCCTGAATGGCCTGAACTGGCTGAGCCTGCAGGGTATGAGTGAGGATAAGGCAGCGATCTTCTCATTCACCATGAACGGTGCGGCCCACGCCCATGACATCTCGACGGTTCTGGACAAGAAAGGGATCGCTGTTCGGGCGGGGCATCATTGTGCGCAACCTCTGATGGCGCATTTTGGTGTTTCTGCAACCTGTCGTGCCTCGTTCGGTCTGTACAATACCAAACGCGAAGTCGACGCACTCGTTGATGGTCTGGAGCTTTGCCACGATCTTTTTGGATAATATCCGGCGGTGTTCGGTATATTTCAGATTGCGATGATTTGGTGCCGTCGATATAGAGCGCGTCAGTGGACCCATAGCTCAGCTGGATAGAGCGCTGCCCTCCGAAGGCAGAGGCCAGAGGTTCGAATCCTCTTGGGTCCGCCACTTTCAAATTTGATCATTTGACCTGCTTGCGTTGACTTGGATCAATGCGAGGCCTACCAATTTCTGTGTTGGTACTCTCAAACCAGCAGAAGCGGGTGCGATTGGAGAGGGCGATGGCAGGTGAAATTCCGCGCCGTAGGTTACTGGGCCAAATCTGGGGGGCGCTCGTTGTAGCGAGCCTTCCAAGCATGTCGATGGCGCAGGACGCGCGGGATATTTTAAGGGCCGCCTTCGATAATTGGCGCGCGGACAGTTCCTATGCAAAGGTTGAAATGACAGTGAAGCGCTCGAACGGCACGCGCACAATGACGTTCGAAAGTTGGACAGAAGGGGAAGATCGCGCGCTGGTGAGGTTTGTGGCGCCCGCACGCGATGCAGGAAACGCAACCCTTCAGCTTGATGGATCGACCTATGTTTTTAATCCACGGTTGAACCAAATTATAAAATTGCCTGCGAGTGCCATGTCCCAAAGCTGGATGGGCTCGGACTTTTCTTACGACGATCTGGCCCGCTCAGAGGGTGTGATTGATGACTATACACATCGACTAATCCAGACCCGGAGTGTTTCTGGCGGTCAAGCTTACGTCATTGAGTCAGTGCCGAAACGTGGTGTCCCTGTTGTTTGGGGCAAACAAGTGCTGACTGTTCGATCAGACGGTGTCCTGATTTCGGTCGAGTATTTCGATCAACTGGGTGCGCGTGTCCGAGAAATGCGCGCCGACCGGATCGGCAATTTGGGTGGACGCCCTTATCCCGTAGAGATGACGATGCGTCGTGACGATGAGCCAGGTGAATATACGACCGTCAGGACCGTCGACGCACGGTTCAATATAGACATTCCGAGTTACTTGTTCACTCGTTCGAACCTTCAGAACCCTCGGAACTAACATGATTTTCGCGATTGCATGGCGAAATGTATGGAGGCAGCCGACTCGAACGATACTTTCGGTGACCGGAATGGCATTTACCTCAATGTTGCTCGTGTTCATGGTGTCGTTTCAGTTTGGATCCTATGATACAATGAAAGCGAGCATGCTGCGGATCAACGATGGGTTCGGCCAGTTTCAAGCACATGGCTACCTTGATGAACCCGATATGGCCAAGACGGTCACATCCCCGAGCAAGATCATGGACGCGGCACTGGCGCTCCCCGGTATTACAGCCGCGGCTCCTCGCGCAAATGGATTTGGACTTCTTGCGAACGGGGAGCGCAGTTTTGCCGCAGCTGTCGTAGGTCTTGATCCCGCCGCGGATCCCGAGGTCGCCAAGATTTCTACGATGATCAAATCAGGACGCGCGCTTTCGCCGGAAGATGACGCGAGCATTGTGCTCGGGGAGGGGCTCGCTCGTAATCTCCGTGTCGATCTGGGTGACCCGGTTACTCTTTTGGGAAGTGCGGTCGATGGATCTGTTGCCGCCGATGTCTTAACACTTGTCGGCATTTTTGGGGCTGGCGTTCCTGAATTGGATCGCCAAATCGCGCAAATGCCACTTTCGCGCTTCAACGAAACCTTCTTTATGGATGGGGACGTTCACCTGATCGCGGTTTCAGGGCCGAGTTTGCCGAGTGTCGAAGCGGCGGAGCAACAGCTCACGCACATCGCGAACGACTTCGAGGTAACTTACTTGGACTGGGCGGAATTGCGTCCCGAAGTTCGCCAAGCCATCTCATTGGATCAATCGACCGCGATGTTGATGTATGGGACTCTGGTCGTCGTTGTGGTCTTCGTAATTCTGAATACGCTTTATATGTCCGTTCTGGAGCGTACCCGCGAGTTCGGTATGCTACTCGCCCTGGGTATGAAGCCGGGCCAGATTGGGCGGATGGTGTGGGCCGAGATGATTTTCCTGTCCCTTTTGGGCACTGGCAGCGGGATTATTCTGGGCATCGCTTTGACTGCCTATTTCCAAAATGTCGGGATTGGTATCGAGGGTATGGGTGATGTCTACGCCGAATGGGGGCTGCCATCGCGCTTCTATCCTGTCATGACACTTGAGCGGGTTCTTGTTGGTCCTGCCGCAATCGTTGGCTCCATCGCGCTATTGGGCATCATTCCTTATCGCCGTGTTCTTGGGCTGGAACCTGTAAAGGCAATGGCATCATGACCGATCCACTCAGAACTTTTGTGCCACTGGCATGGAGGAATGTCTGGCGAAATCCGCGGCGTACCGCCATCACATTGATCGTGGTGGCTGTCGGTCTCTGGTCAATTCTGTTTTTCAATTCCTTCATGATCGCCTGGATGCAGTCGAGCAAAGACACGGCATTGCAGATCCTGACTGGCTCGGGCCAGATTCATGCAGAAGGTTTCATGGACGATCCCAATATTGATCTGGTGATGGAGCCACCCGGACCAGACTTGCGGACTGCCTTGGAACACAACGATGTATCGGGCTGGACGATGCGCCTCGGCCTCCCAGCTGTCATTCTGAGCGAATATAAGACACTGCCAGTGACGTTGACGGCAGTAGACCCGATAGGTGAAACGGCTGTCTCGATATTACCCCAGAAGGTGGTCGAGGGGCGGTATCTGGCAGATCGAAACGACGATGGAATCGTCATCGGACTACACCTTGCTGAGCAATTGAAAACCGGTGTCGGACGCCGCGTGATCGTAATGTCGCAGAGTGCAGACAACACGATGTCTGAGCGGAGTTTTGATGTTGTCGGACTGTTCGACTCCGATCAGGCGACGGAGGATTTCTTTGCATTTACGGGGCTTGCCGCTGCGCAATCGTTCTTAGGGCTGGACAATCAGATCAGTGAACTCGTTTTCGAACTTCAAGAAGAAGCACCGCTGGAGGACAACATTGACCGCCTTAAGGCAGCCGCACCAGCGCTGGACGTGCGCAGTTGGAAAGATCTCAATCTGCTACTCGCAACGACAGATGCATTTATGGGGAGCATTATCTTCATCTGGCTCGGCGTTGTATTTGCGTTGATGGCAATCGGTATTATCAACACTCAATTGATGGCTGTATTCGAGAGGATGAAGGAATTTGGACTTCTCCGTGCTCTTGGAATGAAGCCGCGACTTGTCTTGCTTATGGTGACGCTTGAATCCGCGGTATTGATCGGCATTGGTGTTTTGATCGGTGCTTTCATTGCGGCACTCTCGATTTGGTCGCTCTCTGACGGGCTTAACCTCAGCCGTTGGGCGCAAGCGCTTGAAATGATTCAGGGCGGCAATGTCCTATACCCGGATTATCACCCCGAAAGCTTTGTTCTGTTTTCGCTGATCATCTGGGTGCTCGGCATTCTTGTTGCCCTGTGGCCTGCCCGAAAGGCCTCGAAATACAGCCCCGTTGAAGTGATGCGCAGGGACACATAGGGAGAGTCGTTGATGGAGCCGATCGTAACCTGCCGCGGAGTTGGAAAAACCTTTGGAAAAGGGGAATTGGCTGTTCACGCCCTATCAGGCGTCGATCTTGATATTCTCCCTGGTGATTTCGCGACCCTTGCAGGGCCTTCCGGTTCTGGGAAGACCACATTGCTGAATATGATCGGTGGCCTTGACAGCCCGACGGTGGGTGAAGTGGTTGTCGATGGCGAGAACCTTGGGCTTATGGGCAAAGGTGAGTTGTCTGAGATCAGGCTGAGGAAGATCGGCTTTGTCTTCCAGTCTTTCAATCTCATTCCAGTGATGTCGGCGACCGAAAACATAGAGTTTGTTTTGGAGCTGCAGGGTGTGTCGCGGTCGGAGCGGCGGGAACGCTCGCTGTCTATTCTGAGTGACGTCGGAATTGAGGATCTCGCTCATCGCCGTCCGGGGGCAATGTCGGGTGGGCAGCAACAGCGGGTCGCAGTGGCGCGCGCCTTGGTCAGTAATCCAGCAATTGTGCTTGCCGATGAGCCGACAGCCAATTTGGATTCTGCGACCGCATACGATCTGGTTAGACTGATGCGGCGGCTAAATGAGGAACATGGCACGACGTTCCTTATCGGCACCCATGATATGCGCGTTCTCGAAAACAGCCGACGCAGGATCACGATGATTGACGGAGGCATTGATACAGATGAACGTATCTAGAAAAGCGCTCCTTGCAGGTATTTTTGCCATTTGTTTCGGTGCGGCCGATGCCCAGGACCTGCGATTCAAAACCGAAGTAGGTGGCGATTGGCAGTGGCCTGACGTAGCGAGTCTTGAGACCTCGCTGGGATTCCCGACGATGCAAACCGCTCGTGCGGGCCTTCGTGCGATGGCGGATGGCGATGCGTTTGGCCTGCAATGGGAGTTGCATGGCACCCTCATGACGCGTTCGGGGGACGCGGCAAGCCTGCGAAACATGCTCTCTGGTATGGGGGCTTCGCCTCCACCTGCAACCTTGTTCGATTTCAACGGCCAGCGTTTTTCAGGTGATACCGAAACCAGTTGGTCGCTTGACCGAGCCAATGTGACCTGGACCAGCGATACGTTCGTTCTGCGGGCAGGGCGCCAAGCAATCACATGGGGAAATGGGCTTGTTTTCTCTCCATCAGATGTTGTCGCCCCATTTTCACCGAATTCACCGGACCGGAGCTACAAGACCGGCACCGACATGATCTATGCGCAGTACCTACTTGAAAGCGGTGCAGATATTCAGGCCGTATATATTCCACGTCCTCTCACTGAGGGTGGCGCTGTATCAGACGATGCTTCCACCTACGCTTTGCGGGGGTACGCGAATACCGGCAATTTCGACCTGACTGTTACCCTCGCAAGAGATAGAGGGGAATGGGTTGTTGGTTTAGGCGGTAGTGGGTCTGTTGGTGAGGGGGCACTGAAAGCCGATGTTGTGGTTTGGGATCCCACAGGTGGAACGATCAATCCATCCTGGGTGATCAATTATTCGAATTTCGCGTCACTCGGTGATCTCGGATTTTCCTATTTCATCGAGAACTACAGGAACGGCTTCGGCGTCGCTGCCGACACTGCCGTTTCGGATTTTCCGAGCACGCTGGCGTCTCGTATGTCGACTGGGCAGGTCTTCTTTGCAGGACGTAATTTCTGGGCGGGTGGCCTTCAGGCGTTCGTTACGCCTGACCTTATGGTTTCTCCGACTGTAATCATGAATTCGGATGATCAAAGTGCGTTATTGAGCCTTTCGGCAAACTACACATTAGGGGACAATACCGATATTTCCCTGAATTATTCGAAGCCCTTTGGGGCTAACGGTACAGAATTTGGCGGTCGAGAAACGACGTCAGGCGGGGGTATATACGTAGGTCCACCCGAGAGCGTTAGCGTAAAAATCTCTCAGTTCTTTTGATTTTTCGCTTCGAATAGGATCATCTGGGCGTATTTTATGCACCCCAGGTGCGAACTGGGCCGCAATCCATATGAACGAAGTCGGACCCTGAATAACGTCCGACCCCACCTGCGCTGCAAGAGGCCGCGGCACGCGCCATTTGGCTGACCGATCGGCTTGCCAAACGAAGGTCGGCTGCCTGTGCCTGCATATGCAGGGAGTTGCGCGCCACGCCCGATGAACGGCGGCGCAACATCGCATTAGTCGAGGGTGTCCGGTATCCTGAAAGCAGCATGTATGGCTCAGAGACATCCAGAATGTTGTGCGCTGCTGCCATTATATCGATTGTACGAGTATCGATCCGTTTGGCTTCGTCTGTACGCCAATCGCGCATGAAGTAACTGATTTGCTGGATCGCTTCATCAATGTAGTCACCCTCGATCCAGTAGACCGTGTTGACGCTTTCGCCTGTGCGCCCCGAATACATATGGATACGACGGACATCGCCAGCCCCGCGGAGGAAGCCAAATGCGTTCGAGTAGGTTGGGGCTGCCGCTACGGCTGTCGCCGCAAAAGCACCAAGTAACCCGCGTCGAGTCATGCTCTTTGTGGTCATTAAAAACCTGTCCCGTATTCCCAATGCCTGCTTCTTCCGTGCAAGCTGTTTGCCAACTCCCCCAAGCGGCTGCGCTTTTTATTACACAACTCGAATCATATACCAACCCACCTTTAGGCCGGGTTTAGGCGTAAAGAGGAAAATCGGCAGTTTTTTGCGCAAGTTGTGCGATTTGATATGAATGTGCCTTATTTGCCGATGGCGTGTAAGCAACAATCGGTCGGCAAATGGGATGCTGGCGCTTTTGTGAATGGACGCGGACAGACTGCACAAATAGCGGTAGGATCAACGTTATCTTGGATGTGTATTGTGCGCGGAAAATAGGACTTAGACGATGTTTTTTGGTAGTGGCCCGTTACTTCGCCGTTTAATTCTTGTCTCCTCAATTTCTTTTGTGGCGGCTGGATTGCCTCTTCCGGGTCAGGCTCAATCAACAGGCTATCGGCTCGCAATTGCTGAGGCGGTGTCCGGTGATCGCGAACTTGCCGAGTTTTATCGTGGACGCGCCTATGTTGGACTATGGTCTGGCAGCGACGAAATGGCGATTGCCCGTCGCAATGCGCTCCTTCTGGCTTTGGATGCTGCGCCGCGCCACGGATTACCGTCAGTCCTTTTTGACGCAAACACTGTTGAGGCGGATATTCGGAGCGCCCGAACGGATTTTGACAAGGGGCGGCTCGATGTTCGCCTGACACGGCTTTTTCTGACCTATGCGCATGCGGTTCAATCCGGTCTGGTGGAACCTCGGGATGTAGATGACAACATCAAACGCAGTATCAGTAGGGAAAGTGATTTGAGCTTGATCGCTGGGCTACTGGGGCCGGATCCTGTCAGTTTTATCCGCGGTTTGGCGCCCGATACGCCCGAGTATGTGAGATTGCTGCGTGAAAAGGCTCAGCTTGAAGAAGTCCTTGCAAGCGGGGGTTGGGGACTTTCGGTTCAAGGGACCGAAACACTTCGACCAGGAGATGAAGGGCCACGGGTCATAGCGCTGCGCGATCGGCTGATCGCGATGGGATTCATGGACCATAGTATTAGCCGCAGATATGATGCCGCGCTCCAGGCTGCGGTCGTGAGCTTTCAGGAAAGTCATGGCCTCCTGGCGGATGGAATTGCAGGCGAGAGCACGATTTCCGAGGTCAACGTCGATGTTGAAGAGCGTCTAAAGTCAGTTTTGGTCGCTCTGGAAGGAGAGCGGTGGATGAACCGTGATCGGGGCGACAGACATATTTGGGTAAATCTGACAGATTTCACGGCTGCAATCGTGGATCACGGTGAGGTGACCTTTCAAACCCGATCGGTGATCGGCGCACGCTCGGATGATCGACAGTCGCCAGAGTTTTCGGACCGCATGGAACACATGGTTATCAATCCGAGCTGGTATGTGCCTCGTTCGATTGTCGTGAATGAATATCTTCCGCAGCTTCAGGCAGATCCGGCAGCGGCATCCTATATCAATTTGACAGACAATGATGGCAACGTCGTTAGCCGCGCGGGAATTGATTTTACTCAGTTCACTGATGCGACTTTTCCTTTCGGAATGAAACAGCCGCCAAGTAATAGTAATGCTTTGGGACTCGTTAAGTTCATGTTCCCGAACCGTTACAACATCTATCTCCACGATACACCGGCAAAGAGCCTCTTCGGACGTGAAGTTAGGGCATATAGCCATGGATGCATCCGGCTGAATGAACCTTTTGAATTTGCCTACGCACTTCTCGCGCGGCAAACCTCAAACCCTGTTGAGTATTTCCACTCAATTCTTGAAACAGGGAATGAGACGCAGGTTAATTTGGAGCAGCATGTTCCGGTTCATCTGGTTTATCGCACGGCATTCACCCATACGACGGGTGAGCTGCAGTTCCGACGTGACATCTACGGCCGCGACGCGAAGATCTGGTCGGCGCTAAGCGCTCTTGGGGTGGAGATCGGTGCCGTTAATGGCTAAATCCCCAATAAGGGGAACAGGCATGGCTCTGACAATCGACCAACTTGCAAAAGCAATCGGCGCGCGCGCCGAAGGGAACCTCTCGTTCGAGGTTTCTGGTCTGTCGGAACCAGCGACTGCTCGCGAAGATCAGATCGCGATGGCGATGAGTCCCGCATTTGCAGATCGCTTGGCTCAGGGCTCGGCAAAGGTCGCAGTGGTCTGGGCTGGATGCGATTGGAAATCGCTGGGGCTTGAGGCTGCCATCTTTGCGCCCCGTGCCCGATTGGCGATGGCGGGACTTACGCAAGCATTTGATCCGCTAGAAGCACCAGAAGGCATCCACCCGACTGCTGTCGTTCATCCTGACGCTGAGCTTGCCGAGGATGTCTCAATCGGGGCTTTTTCGATGATCGGTCGTGATGTGTTCATTGGCGAGGGCACTCGGATCGGGACAGGGGTTTCTCTTGCGAGCGGCAGTCGAATTGGCAGCGGTTCGTTGCTTTTTGACGGGGTACGTATCGGTCGCAATGTCGTGATCGGAGACCGCGCAATTCTTCAATTCAACGCGGTGGTCGGCAGCGATGGCTTTTCATTCGTGACGGAACAGGAATCAAAGGTCGAGCGCGCGCGCAAAGAAATGCGCTCCGAGGACACCGCGGCGGCCGGAGCTTCGACGTGGCATCGTATTCATTCCCTGGGTGGCGTGACGATAGGTGACGATGTAGAGATCGGCGCAAGCTCGACGATTGACGCAGGAACGATACGGCCGACGCGCATTGGTCGTGGTACGAAATTGGATAACCTTGTTCATGTTGGGCATAATGTCGTTGTCGGCGAAGATTGTTTGTTGTGCGGGCAGGTGGGTATTGCTGGGTCTTCGGTGATTGGAGATCGCTCGGTACTTGGCGGGCAGTCGGGTGTCGGTGACAATCTGGTTATCGGCAGCGATGTTGTTATCACCGGTGCGACCAAAGTTATGTCCAACGTTCCTGACGGCCGCGTAATGATGGGGTCGCCGGCCGTGAAGATTGAAACCCACGTAGAGACCTACAAGGCGCTACGCCGTCTGCCCCGCTTCATGCGCACAATGTCACAACGTCAGAAAGCTGTTTCAAACGATGACGAGAAAGGATAGATGAGCG
>JAEPMR010000130.1 GCA_017643845.1 Marivivens sp.
CTCGTCTTCTTCGAGCCAGCGGCGGAGCGCGGCGGTTGTCTGGGCGGGGGTTTCGAGGGTGGGCAGGTGGCCTGCATTTTCGATGATGGTCAGCGTGGTGCCGGGGATCAGGCTTTGCAGCAGCGTGTGACGGGCGACGGGGCAGAGTTTGTCGGCGCGGCCACAGAGGATGAGGGTGGGCACCCGCACGGCGCGGAGGCTGACCTGATAATCGGGGCGGTCGCGCAGGGCGACGGACTGGCGGATGAACACGGCGGGGCCGAGATCCATCGCCATCTCCATGCAGAGATCGAGCACTTCCTGCCGTTTGGGGCCATCTGCGAGGTAGTTGGGCTTCATTTCGTCGCGCATCACCTCGAAGAGGCGGCCTGCGTTGGCCTTGTCGATCTGCGGTTGGCGGCGGGCGCGGACGGTATCGGCCTCGGCGCAGGGGTTGGTGTCGAGGAGTGCCAGCTTTCCAACGCGCTCGGGCGCTTGTTTGATCACCTCCATTGCCACGATACCGCCCATCGACAGCCCCGCCAGCGCGAAGCGTTCCGGCGCGTTGGCCAGCACATGGGCGGCCATGGCGGGGATGCTGTCATGCAGGCTCAGATCTGCCACGCCCACAGGACGGGTGGGCGAGAGCGCATTGATCTGCGGGCCGAACAGACGCGCGTCGCACATCATGCCCGGCAGGAGGAGGAGCGGCAGGGTCATGGATCAGCCGAGCTGGGCGGCCCCTTTCGCAAGCGCTTCGAGCTTGGCATAGGCGATCTCGGGGTCCACCGCGCCGAAGCCCGCGAAGGTGCCGAAGCCGCAATCGGACCCTGCGATCACCCGCTCCGGCCCGACGATATCGGCAAAGCGCTCGATCCGCTGGGCGACGAGATCGGGATGCTCGACGAAATTGGTGGTGGTATCGACGACGCCGGGGACGAGGATCTTGTCGTCGGGGATGCCGGCCTTGCGGTCGCGGAAGACGGTCCATTCATGGCCGTGGCGGGGGTTCGATGTCTCGAAGAGCACATAGCGTGATTTTGTGGACATCAGCGTGTCGAACATCTTGGACATCGGAATGTCGCAGACATGCGGGCCTTCGTAATTGCCCCAGCAGATGTGAACGCGGACCTTCTCGGCCGGCACATCAGAAAGCGCGTGATTGAGCGCCTCGACATGCGATTGGGCGACCTTGACGAACTCTTCATCCGAGAGGTCATTGAACAGCATGTGGCGCGAGAGAGCGAGATCGGGGCAATCGAGTTGCAGATCGAGGCCCGCGGCGACGATGGTCTCATACTCGGCCTTCATCGCGTCTGCGAGCGCGGCGAGATAGGCCTCGCGGGTTTTGTAGAAGCTGTTTTGCAAAAAGAGCGAAATCACGCCGGGGGAGGCGGCGTTCATGAAGCCGCGCGATGCGCCGTGTTCGGCCATGGCGGCCTTGAGGTTGGCGATGTCCTTTTCCAATTCGCCCTGACCTTTGGAGCGGACCTCACCCACGCACATGGGGCGGGCATAGGTGGGGGTGCCGCCGTCATCTTTCAGGCGCTCCAGAAAGGAGGGAAAGAGCTTGAGATCGGCAGGGGCGTTGCGGGGGCTGTCGCCCTCGAAGCCGGTGTAGCGGTCTTTGACATAGGTGGCGTAGGAGATTTTCGACGTCTCGCCGTCCGACACGATATCCACGCCCGCTGCGACCTGACGGCGCACGGTCTCGGAGACGGCGGCGGTCATGCAGGCATCGAAGCCGGCGGGGTCGTAAGGCTCGTTGCGCTCGCGGGCGAAGATGAAATCGACGACAGACTGCGTGCGCGGCAGAGAGCCGACATGGGTGGTGAGGATTTTCGACATGGCTATCTCCCGAATTAAAAACGGCGGCGGGGTGCCCGCCGCCGTGGTCACTGATCAGCCCTGCCAGGT
>JAEPMR010000131.1 GCA_017643845.1 Marivivens sp.
CGAGAGGTTTGTTCTATCGGGCTCTATTCCTTGAATCTACTGCGATGATACGCGAGAAACGGACTATGCCGTTCAGTGAGGCCCCGTATCCGAAAGTTCGGATCAAGTCCCAAGCGCTTGCGATTGTCCGTGGATACCAGCGACGAGACCCTGATCCGGCCATCGTCTTCAATAGCTATCAGGTTGCGGTCGAACAGCGCGTCAATATGAGCACACAGTAGAAGTCCGTTGAAAGGATCGAGGCGCTCAGCGTTGGACGCCTCGCGCCAGGCTTTGATGTGCGAGGCACGAAGCAGCGCCGCGTTATCAACGCCCGTAACTGGACACACGCCTTTCCAGAAACTCATCAGCGCATCCCGAAATGCGCCCTGTCCGATCCTTGCGGCTTGCAGCTGCTCGCGTTCCGTGAGCGGATTGTCGTCTGGCGCGACAACGCGCAGGTCCCCGTACGGAGTGAAGATCGTCGTGCCTTGCTCTAGGAAGCGGACCAACGGATAAAGATTGCTCGCATCGATGCCGATGGCCAAGCCGTGCCGCCTTTCGCTCTCACGGTTTTCGGCGTGGTATGCCGGGAATGCGCGCAGGTTACTGTTGATGTAGGGACCTGGTGAGTCCGGCACCTCGACGCCGCCAAGGGCGCGAAGCTCTTCAGCAAGATCGATATAGTGCGGATGGATAACCAAAGGCCGGGTTCTGGTCTCTCGCTTCACGTAGACGATGATTTCGTTGTGGCGCATTTGCACAAGTTTTTGGGTAGCGTGCGTTCTGGAGAAACCGAGGGCAGTTAGTCCATCGATCAACGCTTCGCCTGCCAGCGGGCCTGACCGCGGGGCAGTCTCTCCAGTCGAGAGTGGAAGAGTCAGGCGTTCCGCATAGCGCGCCCAGACGCGCTGGCTGTTTGCTGGCCAGTCGACGTGCAGAACGCCAATTCGATCGGAAAGCTCAGAGCGAAGTCGAGTTGAAAAAATGTCAACCGGCTTGCCGCCCCCGGGTTCATCGCCCTGGTAATCGCATAGCCAGTCGGCCTTTCGGGTATCCGCCAGTGTCGCATCGTAGAGTCCGGCGAAGACGGTCTTGTCTGACGTTGGTTTGACAAAGGCCGCCCAGATCTTGCGCGTGCGGAAGACACGCCGCCCGGCATTCTGTGTTGCCTGGTAGCGCTCAAAGCCTTCAGGGTTGTTGCGCCACAGATCGTGCACTGTCGCGAAGTTTTTACCCCGCGCTGGCGTTTGGTGGCGAATTACGCAGACGTCACTCGGGCTGATTCCAACAGATGTCAGCAGATCGTTGAAAGTGATGGTCATCGAGGGTGCTTTCGGCTGCGTCGCCACGTGGACCTATTGCCTGTCGCGATAGGTATCGAACGGTGCTGGATCATATTCTCATCTCATAATGGCGCGACAAGCCAAGCGCCGAGAATCGCAAATGGCGACCTGACCCCCAATCCCTCCTCCCACCTGAAGAAGCCCGATCCTGCCGGAAGCTGGCCTCTAGTCGTCACTGCTTCTTTCGTCGATAGGTCGCGGCCGGTCGATGCGGCCCGGTGCGCTTCTCGCCGGTCGGCTCCACGACATCGAGGTCGAGGATCCGCTTGCTGAAGTTCCGCCTGTAGCATTCACCGCCGATGATTTTCTCGTGGGCCACCAGCAGTTCCGTCATGGTGAAGCTCTCGGGCATGAGGTTGAGCGCGATGTCTCCGGTGTCTGACAGACGTCGAAGTGTGGTGCGGGCATCGTCGATGATTACCGGGTGATCGAACGCCAGCCGCGGCAAATCGGTGAGCGCGAACCAGGCGGCATCAGTCGCATCTGTCCCGGCGCGCAGCCGCTTGTCATCAGCACGCACC
>JAEPMR010000132.1 GCA_017643845.1 Marivivens sp.
GCGGGCCGCTTTGTTGGTAAACGTCACAGACAGGATTTCATCCGGCCTTGCGCGGCCGGTATTCAGCAGATGCGCAATCCGCGTCGTCAATGCCTTGGTTTTACCCGTGCCCGCACCTGCCAGCATCAGCACAGGCCCGTCCAGCGCCTCGACCGCCTCGCGCTGCGCGGGGTTCAGGTCGTCCAGATAGACGGCAGCCGGTCTTGCCGCCATCATCGCCCGCTGGCTCAACGGAACGGCGCTGCCGAATGTGGTGTTTTCATTGTCACTGCTCATGAACGAAACACTAACCGAACCCATCTGTCGTGGAAAGCCCTTGTTCACCATACGTTCCGCAGGTTTTTACCGGACTTACCGACAAACTAAACCGATCTGTTCATTGACATTGCGCAAACAGCCCGCATAGTCCTGCCATCGGCCTCAGCACAGTCGGGGCCAGTTCGGAGCCCCATGCCAGAAGCCTCGCAAACACCCGCGCCCGCCGAGGGCCTCAATGTCCGTTTGGTGATCACATCGATTGGATTACTGCTGCTTCTCGCGGCTCTGGACCAGACAATCGTCTCGACGGCGCTGCCCACAATCGTCGCGGATCTTGGCGGGCTTGAGCATCTCAGCTGGGTCGTGACCGCCTATATCCTATCTTCCACCGTCGTCGCCCCCCTCTACGGAAAGCTCGGAGACCTCTACGGTCGCCGCAACACGGTGTTCACCTCGGTTGGCCTGTTCCTGCTCGGCTCCGTTCTCTGCGGCATCGCAACAAACATGACCTTTCTGATTCTTGCCCGCGCCATTCAAGGATTTGGTGGGGGTGGCCTCTTCGTGCTGGCCCTCTCGGTGATCGGCGACGTCATCGCGCCAAAGGACCGCGGCAAGGTTCAGGGCGTATTCGCCGCTGTGTTCTCGATCTCGTCGGTCATCGGTCCGCTCATGGGCGGATGGTTTGTCGATGTGTTCAGCTGGCACTGGATTTTCTTCATCAATATTCCCGTTGGCGTGATCGCGGTGCTGGGATTTGCCGCGAGCTTCAAGCCTACAGGCCGCCGCGCGTCCCACGCCATCGACTGGTCTGGCGCGATCACACTCTCGCTTGCGCTGGCTTCTCTGACACTCGTGACCACGCTTGGCGGGCGCAGCTACCCGTGGCTGTCGCTCGAAATCGTCGGCCTCGGCATACTGGCAATCGGTTCGACACTCGCCTTCATCCGTATCGAGAAAACGGCGCAGGAGCCGATCCTCCCTCTGGGACTGTTTCGCATGAATGTTTTCTGGGTCACCAGCGTCATCGGCTTCATCGCCGGTGCTGCGATGTTTGGCGCAATCACCTTCATGCCGCTTTACCTGCAAATCGCCCAAGGCGCCTCGCCCACCGTTTCGGGTCTTCTCCTGATCCCGATGACCATTGGAATCCTGCTGTCCTCGACAGGTTCGGGCCGCTACATGGCAAAGACTGGCAAATACCGCATCCTGCCGATCCTCGGTATGATCACGCTTTGCATCGGCATGCTCCTCCTCGCCCGACTTCAGCCCGACACGTCCCGAACCGTGTTCAGCCTGTCATTGGCAACCGTCGGGTTTGGTATGGGTTTCATCTTTCCGGTCATCACAACCTCCGTGCAAAATGCCGTCCCGCGCGAACAGATGGGCACAGCCACCGCTGCGGGCCTGATGTTCCGCCAAATCGGCGGCTCGCTCGCCGTAGCCGTATTCGGCGCGATCTTTGCCACCCGCCTCGCTACCTCGCTTGGCGATAACGGGCCAACCGGCGCGAGCGGTGACATGGAAATTGGTCCGCAGATGCTCGCCAGCCTTCCCGAAGCCGCAAAGGAAATC
>JAEPMR010000133.1 GCA_017643845.1 Marivivens sp.
GCGCTTCGATGTGCGCCCGCCCGACCCTGCGCTTGCCGCGCAAAGTTTCTCCGGCGGCAACCAGCAGAAAATCGTGCTCGCCCG
Organism: Marivivens sp.; assembly: GCA_017643845.1. Lineage (GTDB taxonomy): Bacteria > Pseudomonadota > Alphaproteobacteria > Rhodobacterales > Rhodobacteraceae > JAEPMR01. The sequence goes on from JAEPMR010000133.1 coordinate 85, forward strand.
CGAGATCGAGCGCAATCCCGATCTCCTGCTCGTCGGGCAGCCCACGCGCGGCGTTGATATCGGTGCCATCGAATTCATCCACCAGCAGATCGTCGCCCTGCGCGATCAGGGCAAGGCGATCCTCCTTGTCTCTGTGGAACTGGACGAAATCATGTCCCTCTCCGACCGCATCGCCGTGATGTTCGACGGTCAGATCATGGGCGAACGCCTCCCCGAAGAGACCGACGAGAAAGAGCTCGGCCTCCTGATGGCCGGTGTCACCGACACCACCGCCGATCCCCAAGACGTGCTTGATGTCGTCGAAGCCAACCTCGCCCATACCAGTGGCGACCCGCACAAGGAGGCCTGAGCCATGGAAAAGATGCCCCGCTGGGCCGATGTGGTCCTGATCCCGCTGATTTCCCTGATCCTCGCGGCGATATTCTCCGCCATCGTGATCCTCGCCATCGGCGAAGACCCGTGGGAAGCGGTCAAGCTGATGGTCTCCGGTGCCCTCGGCTCGACCTACGGCTGGGGCTACACGCTCTACTACTCCACCAACTTCATCTTTACCGGCCTCGCCGTGTCTATCGCCTTCCATGCCCGCATGTTCAACATCGGCGGCGAGGGGCAGGCCATGCTCGGCGGCCTTGGTGTGGCGCTTGTCTGCCTTTACATCCCGTGGCCGCATTGGAGCCTCGCGCTGATCGGCGCAGCAGGCGGCGCGGCGCTCTTCGGCGCGGCATGGGCCGCTATTCCGGCCTACCTTCAGGCCAAACGCGGCAGCCATATCGTGATCACAACGATCATGTTCAATTTCATTGCCGCCGCGCTGCTGAACTACCTGCTGGTCAACACGCTCAAGCCCAAGGGCGCGATGGACCCGGCAACCGGAAAATTCCCCGAGGCGACCCACCTTCCAACGCTGCATGACATTCTCGCCACCGTCGGCATTCCCTTTTCGAAAGCGGCCCCTGCGAATATCTCCTTCTTTGTCGCCATCGCCGCTTGCGTCGCACTCTGGGCGCTGATCTGGCGCACCCGGCTGGGCTACGAGATCCGCGCCTTCGGTCATTCCGAGCCCGCCGCCCGCTATGCCGGCATCAACCCGACCCGCATCATCATGATCTCCATGCTGATCTCCGGCGGGCTTGCAGGCATGATGGCGATCAACAATGTCATGGGCGAGGCCGAGCGCCTCGTTCTCAACGCCGTCGAAGGCGCAGGCTTCATCGGCATCGCCGTGGCGCTGATGGGCCGCTCACACCCGTTCGGGGTGTTCCTCGCCGCGATCCTTTTCGGCTTCCTCTACCAAGGCGGCGCAGAGCTCGCACTCTGGACCTCGATCCCCCGCGAGCTGATCGTCGTCATCCAGGCGCTCGTGATCCTGTTTACCGGCGCACTCGATCATATGGTGCGGATGCCGCTTGAAAAAATCTTCCTCGCGCTTGGCCGCCGCAACGGTAGCCAAGCCAAACAGGCAGCGGAGTAAGGCGCATGGATTTTCTCGCAGTTCTTCAGGTTCTTGACGCCTCCGTTCGCCTCGCCACCCCGCTCCTTCTGGCCTGTCTCGCCGGCCTATTCTCCGAGCGCGCAGGCATCTTCGATATCGGGCTGGAGGGCAAAATGCTCGCCGCCGCCTTCCTCGCCATCTTCTTCATCCCGCTCTTCTTCGTCCTCGTCCGCCGCGGCGTACGCGACGGGCTGGCGGCGCTCCGCCGCCGTTTCGGCAGAGTGACGCGCGGCGACAGCGCCGAG
>JAEPMR010000134.1 GCA_017643845.1 Marivivens sp.
GCCGAGCTTGTTGCGCCGCCAGATCACGTCCTCTGCCGTGTGCGCATATTCATGTTTCATCAGCCAGCGCACTTCGGCTTCGGTCAGGGTCGCGCCAAAATCCTTGCCGAGGTCATCGGCCGTCTTCGCATCCCCAAGAACGGCAACGGCCTCCGTCCCGTAGGCCCGCACCAGCCGGCGCGCCCAGCGGTCGCTCAGAAAGTCGAAACGCTCCCGCACCTCCCGCACAAGCGCCTCGAACCCGTCAACTGCGAAATCTCCGCCCGGCAAGGGCACGCCGGCCGTCCACGGCCCTTTGGTGACGGTCAGTTCGTCCGCGATCTTTTCCAGCGCACTTTCCGCCAAACGACGGTAGGTCGTGATCTTGCCACCAAAGATATTCAGCACCGGCGCACCCGCGCTGCGGTCTACCTTGAGTGTGTAGTCCCGCGTCGCCGCCGTCGCGCTGCTGGCCCCGTCATCATAAAGCGGCCGCACACCCGAATAGGTCCAGACCACATCGTCATTGGTCAGGGTCTGCTTGAAATACTCGCTGGCAAACGCCAGCAGATAATCGCGCTCCTCAGGCGTGCATTCAGGCTTGGTCGACGGATCGGAATGCTCCGCGTCAGTGGTGCCGATCAGGGTGAAATCGGTCTCGTAGGGAATGGCGAAAATGATCCGGCCATCGGTGCCCTGAAAGAAATAGCACTTGTCGTGATCGTAAAGCCGCCTGGTCACGATATGGCTACCACGCACCAGCCGGACCCCTTCCCGCGCGTTCAGCCGCACCTTCTGCTGGATCACATCCCCCACCCACGGCCCCGCCGCATTCACCAGCATCCGCGCATGGTGACTCCGTGTCTCGCCGGTTTCGCTATTGTGCGTTTCGACGTGCCAGATACCGTCCTCACAGCGCGCCGAAACCACCTTGGTGCGCGTCAGGATCTCCGCACCCCGCGCCTCGGCATCACGGGCATTGAGCACAACAAGCCGTGAATCCTCGATCCAGCAGTCGGAATATTCATAGGCCTTGGCGAACCGGTCATCGAGCGGCACCCCCTCCGGCCCACGGCTCAGATCGAGCGTCGCCGTCGCGGGCAGCAACTTCCGCCCACCGAGATGATCATAGAGAAACAGCCCCAGACGGATCAGCCACGCGGGCCGCCGCCCCCGCATCCACGGCATGACAACGCCAAGCAGCTTCGAAGTCGGCGTATCCGACTCAAAGCGCATATCCTTATGATAAGGCAGAACAAAACGCATCGGCCAACTGATATGCGGCATCGCACTCAGCAGCACCTCCCGCTCGATCAGCGCTTCGCGCACCAGACGGAATTCGAAATATTCCAGATAGCGCAGACCACCATGGAACAGCTTGGTCGAAGCCGAGGACGTCGCCGAGGCCAGATCGTTCATCTCCGCCAACGTAACCGACAGCCCACGCCCCGCCGCATCCCGCGCGATCCCGCACCCATTGATGCC
>JAEPMR010000135.1:0-304 GCA_017643845.1 Marivivens sp.
GGGCGCAATAGGTGCGGCCCTGCGGCACTTTATCGACAACGATGGAATAGGTGTCCTGATACTCGATACGGTGCGGCACACCCATCTTTTCGAGGAATTCGGGGAGAACTGTGGACGGGAACCCCGGCTGGCCCTGATCGAGATTGCAGGCGAGCAGTTCAACAGGCAGGAGGCCGCGCCATTGCAGTTCGTGCAGAACCGCCAAAAGGGTGTAACTGTCCTTGCCGCCGGAGAGGCAGACAAGCCATTTGCCGCCCCGCTCGATCATGCCGTATTGCTCGATTGCTTCGCGTGTGTATTGCAC
>JAEPMR010000135.1:314-809 GCA_017643845.1 Marivivens sp.
TGCGCTTGCGCAGCTTTTTGAATTCGGTGCTTTTGGGGGCGCCGTGAAATAGCGGGTGGATATCATCGAGATCATCAAGCATGGCGGGGCTTTAGTGGGAATCCCCCCATCAGGCAAGGGTGCGTTAATGGCCAGCCGGGGGCGAAAAGGGGCGATGCACAATCCATGCACAACTCATGCACATCCTATGCATATCGCACCTGCAGAAAATTACCTGACGGTTAAGATGAGGTCGCCGCGACGTCGGTAAAACCAATCCGTAACCTACCCAGCCCCGTAACACGATCAAACGCCGACCGGAGGAAAAGTGATGCGCCGCGCTATTTTGACACTGACTGGCCTGATCGGGCTGGCGGCTTGCACTGGAAAGCCGTCGTTCGACGATCCGGTTATTTCCGACCACGAGTTCGAGCTGCAGGAGTACTTCTCAGGGCGGACGGTGGCATACGGGCAGTTCCAGGATGTGTTCGGCACGGTGCGCCGTAGCTTTACGGT
>JAEPMR010000136.1 GCA_017643845.1 Marivivens sp.
GGGTTTCAATGTCGTAATGCTTGGTGATCTGGGCAGAGGTTTTGCGTTCGCCGATCTCCGGCCCGAAATCGACCCACAGTTTGAAGGCCGGACGGCGCGCCTCCGGATAGGGTTCGGCGCGCAGAATGGTGCCGACGCGGATATCGACTTTCAGAAAATCGTCAAAGGAAAGCGGCTCGGACATTGGGGCTCCCGTCTCTCTGTCGGTGATCTTGGCGACAGGGTATCCGGTTTGCCCGGGAAGGAAAGACCGCCCAAAGCAAAACGCCCCGGCGCGACGGCCGGGGCGTTCCAAAACCGCTTCCAGGCGGGCGTTACTTCGGCAGCTTGGACAGCGTGTCCTTCAACTCGTCCAGGCTTTCGACGAAGCGCTTGTTGACGATATCGAAGGCCTCGGCCTGCGACTTCGCCATCATTTCGGACAGTTCGCGCATGTTCGACACGGCGGATTCGATGGTCGACTTGACCTGATCGATCTGCGCGGACGCGTCCGGCGCACCCACCGATTTGCCCTGCAGCTCCTGCAGCGCCGCATTGGCCTCGTCCATCGTGTTCTTCAGGATTTCGCTCTGACGCTGAAACACGGCCTGCACACCTTCGGCGGCGGTCTTGTTCGCAGCGCTCAGCGCTTCCATGTTCTTGCGCTGCGCATCGGTGATCCCTTTCAGGTCCGGCGCCTCAACACCCTGGAAGTACTTCGTGAAGTCGGC
>JAEPMR010000137.1 GCA_017643845.1 Marivivens sp.
TAGCCTGGGGCAGGCGCGTGTTGTTGGCCACCGCTGCAAAACCCATACGGTTTCCAATACCGCCTTCCGAGGCTTCGGTGGCCCCCAGGGCATGATGATCATTGAGCGGGCAATGGACGATATCGCCCGCCATCTCGGCATGGACCCGCTGGATGTGCGCAAGCGCAACCTGTACGGACCTGGCCGTGATGTAACCCACTATGGTCAAATCGTCGAGCAGCACGTTTTACCGGACCTGATCGACACGCTCGAGGCCAGCTCGGACTACCGTCAGCGTCGTACCGAGATTTCCAGGTTCAACAAAGAAAACTCGATCCTGAAACGGGGTTTGGCCCTGACACCGGTGAAGTTCGGCATTTCATTCACGGCCAAGCACCTCAACCAGGCCGGTGCACTGGTGCACGTTTACACCGATGGCAGCATTCACCTCAATCACGGCGGCACCGAAATGGGCCAGGGGCTTTACATCAAGGTAGCCCAGGTCGTAGCCGCAGCCTTCCAGGTAGACCTGGACCGGGTAAAAGTGTCCGCGACCCGGACCGACAAGGTGCCCAACACC
>JAEPMR010000013.1 GCA_017643845.1 Marivivens sp.
ATCATCGCCTCAATCCGCTGGCTGGGCAGGACACCTTTCATCTGCGGACACCTCCGTTCGTCCTACAAAAACGCCCGCTCCGCGCAGAGCGGGCGGGCGATTTTTTGGTCGGGCTAGCAGGACTTGAACCTGCGACCTTCCGTCCCCCAGACGGACGCGCTACCAGGCTGCGCTATAGCCCGACTTTCGCCCTAATTACTGATTTGGCGCTGGAGGGCAAGGATGAATATCACGCGATGGCGAACAATGCGTGTGCCCAAGCGGGCCGACTTATCATAGACTTTCCGTGATGCGCTGCCTGATGGCTTGGAGCTGCTGGTAGAGCGGTCTGATTTTATCTTTTCGAATTTCCAACCTGCGCCGCGACTGGTTTGACAAAAAGGCGAGTGTGCCAGTCTTGTTGGTGACCAACTGTTCCGCCCCTGCGGTTTCTTCAGTTTTCAGAAGTTTCCGCCCATGATTTTGCCATTCGGTATCAGTTTGCGCATCGCCGAATTTGTCTGCGGCACCAAATTCATTTTTGGTCACGCTATCCAACGCAACAACGTTGTCGGCTGGGGGCGTGCTTGGTGCTGGTTCGTCGGTGTTAGTTGGGACGTTCCGAAGATCAGGTGTGATTTCGTCGGGCTGAGTAAGGATGACTTCTGGAGGCAGTTTCGGTGACGGAGTTATTGGCTCTTCGGTTGCCGTCAGCTCTGCTGTGTCGTTCAATGTCCGGCCCAGCGCCGACACGTGCTTAATACCATTTTCACGTAGGAGTTTCTGAGCGCCTTTTATCGTCATTCCCTGCTCATGAAGCAGATATTTTATCCCCGATAGGAGCTCCATATCCTCAGGGCGATAATACCGTCGTCCACCTGCACGTTTCAGAGGTTTGATTTGGGAAAACTTGCTCTCCCAAAATCTGAGCACGTGTGCAGGCGTGTCGAGCCACTCGGCGACTTCGCTGATGGTTCTGAAGGCATCACGGGATTTTTGCATCCCCGATAGCCTTAGCGCTTATTGCCCGAAGCGACCCGGTCCTTGAGGAGATGCGACGGCCTGAAACTCAACACTCGGCGAGGATGGATCGGCACCTCTTCACCTGTTTTCGGGTTCCGTCCGACGCGCGCCGATTTTTGGCGAACGGCAAACGTGCCGAATGACGAAATTTTTACAGACTCACCCCGTACCAAGGCATCTGAAACGTGGTTTAACACGCTTTCAACTAGGTCAGCGCTTTCGTTACGTGACAGCCCCACCTCTGCGTGAACGGCTTCGGCCAGATCCATTCTGGTCAACGTCTTCTCTGACATGGGACTCCCTCGCTTGTGCGTCGCAACATTAGGCGAGGGTCAATTTGAGAGTCAATATTGTGGAAAGTGATGTCTTAGCGCAGTGCGAACGGTTCGGACTACCAGCGGATGACCACTGATCCCCAAGCCAGTCCGCCGCCAATGGCTTCGGTTACGATGAGATCGCCCTGCTTGATCTGACCACGTTCAACTCCAACAGCGAGCGCGAGCGGGATAGATGCCGCAGATGTATTGCCGTGGTCCTGCACCGTCACGACGACGCGGTCCATTCCGACGCCCAATTTCTTGGCAGTGGATTGGATTATCCGAATATTCGCCTGATGTGGTACAACCCAGTCAACATCGTCCGCCCCCAGTCCGGCTCTGTCGAGTGCGGTATGGGCTGTTGCGGCAAGTTTCTCTACAGCATGGCGGAAAACTTCACGACCTTCCATTCGAAGAACGCCGGTGTTCTGGGTCGCCACCCCGCCGTCTACATAAAGGATGTCCTTGTAGCGGCCGTCAGAATTCAGGTCGGTGGAAAGAACACCGCGGTCTGCATTCGTGCCTTGACCTTCCTCTGCCACGAGGAGAAGCGCACCGGCCCCATCTCCAAACAGGACACATGTCGACCGATCGGTCCAATCCATGATCCGGCTGAAGGTCTCGGCGCCGATCACAAGCACTGATTTTGCTTGCCCAGAGACAATCAATGCGTTCGCGTTGCTGAGAGCGAAGACAAAGCCGGCGCATACGGCCTGAACATCGAATGCATACCCTTTGGTATTGCCAATAGCATTCTGAACCATTGTCGCGACGGAAGGGAACGTATGGTCGGGAGTAGAGGTGGCGACGATAATCGCGTCGACATCGGCCGCATCAAATCCTGCCGATCCTAGCGCTGCGTGCACTGCACGGGTTGCGAGTTGTGATGTTGTTTCGCCGTCAGCTGCGAAATGTCTGCGCTCAATTCCAGAACGCGAGATGATCCATTCATTTGTCGTATCCAGAGTCTTCTCGAATTCCGAGTTTGGTACGACACGATCAGGCAGGTAATGCCCGACGCCTTTTACAACGGCGCGAATTGTCATTGGCTGGTTCTGCCCTTGCCTGCTGGGTCATCGGACCTCTCAATTTGTGTATCTTGGGCAAGTGCGGCAGCAGATGCAACCCGCGCGGCCAGTTTGTCCGAAAACCCGAGCGTCGCAAGCCGATGTGCCAGCATCAAGGCGGCAGCGACGCCTGTTGCATCTGCAGAGCCGTGGCTCTTGACGACGGTTTTATTTAGCCCAAGAAAGACCCCGCCATTTACGCCGCGTGGGTCGATGCGCTTTCTTAGGCGTCCGAGCGAGGTCATCGCGAGAAGTGCAGCGATCTTGGAAAGGGGGGTTTTCATGAAGGCTTCACGCAGGAGACCAGAGATCAGTGTTGCGGTGCCCTCGCCAGTCTTGAGTGCAACATTGCCGGTAAACCCGTCGGTTACAATGACATCGACCCGGTTGGAGGGGATGTCGCCGCCTTCGACAAAGCCGACATAGTCAAAATCACCTTTTGGTGCTGCACGTTCAATCAGATCATGGGCGACTTTCAACTCGGCGCGGCCCTTGTGCTCTTCTACGCCGACGTTCAGCAAGCCGATTCGAGGGTGTTCGATCCCCATGCCATTTCGAGCGTATGAGGCGCCCATCATCGCGTAGGTGAGGAGGTCATCCTGATCGGCACGAATATCGGCGCCGACATCGAGCATGACATTAAAGCCTGACGGATTTGTAGACGGCCATAAGCAGGCGATAGCGGGGCGATTAACGCCATCTGCCTTGCGAAGGCGCATCATGGAGATAGCCATCAAAGCGCCTGTGTTTCCACAGCTTACGCAAACGTCTGCCTCGCCATTGCGAACGGCTTCGACGGCGGACCACATCGAACTGGCCTTGCCGTGTCGGAGTACGTGGCTCGGTTTGTCGGTCATCTGAACGACATCTTCGGCGTGACGGATGGTCACTCGGTCAGAGAGTTTTTGTCGATCAACCAGTCTCGAGAGCTCGTCCTGGGGCCCGTGTAAAATAACGTGGGCATCAGAGGCATCCGAAAGAAAACGAGAAAGACCCGCGACGATTGTCGCAGGTCCCTTGTCTCCGCCCATTGCGTCGACCGAAAGAACGATTTTGGCTGTTTCAGGCGAGTTCGCCGATACGCCGGTCCGAACCTCGGTCATCTGAAACCGCCAGTCACGCAGCTTACGCCGCGTCTTCGTCCAGATCGATCTCGTCTGCCTGTGCGATCACTTCGCGGTCAGCGTAGTGGCCGCAGGACGGGCAAACGTGATGCGGACGCTTCAGTTCGCCACAGGACGGGCACTCATTCGGATTCGCTGCCGTCAACGCGTCATGTGCACGACGCATGTTGCGGCGGGATCTTGATACTTTGTTCTGTTGGACGGCCATGTCTCAACCTTTGATAATTCGGGGGCGCGGGAGGCCCTGATTTCGTTTCTCGATGCTTTTGCGGCCTCTTAGGGTATTCGGAACACTATGTCGAGTGTTTGTCTTGTCCGAAAAGCAAATGAATCCGCCAGATCGAAAGAGGTCGCGAACATACTGCGATTCCCGTTTAACGCAAGCGTTTTTGCTTGGAGCTGTTTAGTCCTCTTTTTTACCCATTTCGAGTTTCTCGCGAAGGCTGGAAAGTCCTGCGAATGGCCGTGCGTCTGCGTCACTCATCGGCGTAACGCCCGGTTCCGAAAATTGAACTTCACCAAGCTCCACCCCCTCTTTTCTGGGGAACTGCGGCAAGGCGAGGGCCAAAGCCTCTATCATGAGGTCATGAAGGTCGAGGTGTGAGGGGATCGGTTCGACAGTTTCATCTTCCGGCATTTCGACTTCATCGGCGTCCGGTTCGGGAAGATCCTTGATATATTTCCGCTCAACGCGCTCATCTATGCGGGTTGTCACAGGCTCCAAAGTGACCACGCAGGGTTGAACGGCGGTCGCGCCTATTGACGCGTCCAGCTGCCAGTCTTCCTTTCCCAATGGGCGGATAGACCCAGCAAAACGCACTTTCCTCAAGGCGCTGATTTTCAAGAACTCAGCAATTTCCCCGCGTTCCTCCGGAGTCGGTACAATCTCGAAGTCAGTGCCCTCATCGCTGCGGAGGTCATTGAAACGAATAAGGTGTTTTGAAGGACGCGGTTCCCGTGTAGCTTCCATTCTTGAATGTGCCTCTATGCTTGATGTATCGGGGATAGAAGCCGTGACGCGACATTACAAGGGGTAGCAAATGTCCGCCAGAACCCGAAATAAAAGAAGCTGGCTCAAGCGTATTGGGGTCACCTCTGCTGTTGTTGTCGGTTTATCTGCGTGCTCACCCATGGTGAGTAATCATGGTTATGTACCTCTTGAAAGCGAACTTAGCGCCGTGGTTGTGGGGCGCGATGATCGTGCGAGTGTCGAGGAAAAGCTCGGGTCGCCCACCGCTTCGGGCATTATTGGAGATGATGCTGTTTATTACGTTGCGTCCCGTTTCGAGAGGGTCGGGCCTTTCGCGGCAGAGGAAGTTGATCGCCGTGTCGTTGCCGTGAGGTTTAACGCTTTGGGCGTTGTGAGTAATGTCGAGGAATTTGGCCTCGAGGACGGACGAGTTGTGGCTCTTTCGCAGCGTGTGACCGACTCCGGCCTGAGTGATATAAGCTTTATCCAACAGCTGTTCGGCAATATTGGAAATGTGCAGCCGGGAAGCCTTGTTGACGGCTAGCCTGGCTGCAGGTCGCGGTTATGACTGCTGTTTTCACTACATATGAATGGCGAACCGTGAACGAATTGCCATGTCCGTTGCATCGTCGAATCTCGCCGAGGACCGTTCGGCGAGTATGCGTTCCTTTCTCTGGATTGCAGTCTGGATCAGATCGGGCCGATCATTTTCTGCCCATTCTTTCGGCGAGGACCGATCTGCAGTCGCCGGGTAGACATATTCAGTCTGCATGAGAGCCAAGGTCTGGTCCGAGCCGAGATAATGGCCGGGTCCGTCGAGGCAAACTGACTTCATCGTCTCGAGGGCAAGTGTATCATCGGTGACTTCGATGCCGCGTACGCAACGCTGCGCCTGGCCGAGAAGATCATCGCCCAGAATCAAGCTTTCATGGCAGAAGCCGAGCAAAGATGCATGCATGCCGGCTGCTTCATACACCATGTTGAGGCCAGAGAGCCCCGCCATTACGTTAGAGCACATTTGTTCCCATCCTGCCTGCATGTCAGGGAGTTTTGCGTCTGCGATACCTGCTGCCGCTCCCCCGGGGAGGCCGTAGAATTGGTGCATTTGGGCACATCCGGCGGTCAGAAGGGCTTGTTCGCCAGAACCGCCAGACATGGCCCCTGTTCTCAGATCGGACACAAACGGCCATGTGCCGAAAATCGCGGGATGTCCTGGTTTAATGCTATTTACATAGACAACGCCCGCTAAGCATTCGGCGACAGCCTGAACGATTGCTCCGGCGATGGGGGCGGGTGCTGTGGCCCCAGCTTGTCCTGCAGAAAGTAAGAGCACTGGCATGCCGCCATTGATGCACATCTCCATGACCTGACATGCTTCAGTGGCGAATTTCATTGGCGGGACAACGAAGCAGTTGGAGTTGGAGACGAATGGACGTGCGCGCCAGTCCGCTTCACTGCCAGCAATCATATGAAGCAGATCGAATGCGTCTTCGACTGAATCGGTATCAGTGAATGAAGTACCGACATGCTTCGTCGTTCCCGAGCAGCAGGCATAGACGGTGTTGAGATCCATCTCGCGACTGTCGGTAATATCGCGAGCAACCATTGGACGTTGGAGAAAATGGATGTTGTCTAGCTGGTCTACGATCCGTGCTGCGTCGTGGAGGTCTTGAAGTGTGGACTCGCGATAGGTGCGCCCGTCAACATCAACCATATGGACAGCTGCGCCTGCCGTTCCGTAGTGAACGCGCGTTCCGGCTAATGTCAGGTCGTGGCGTGGGTCCCGACCATGTAACGTGAGATCACGGGCTGCTTTTGAAAGCATGTCTTCAACGAGCATTTCTGAAAACCGGAGGCGCCCATCCGAACCGAGTTCAGCGCCTTTCTGCGTCATGATGTCGATGCCACTTTGAGGCGCATTAGAGAGACCAATCTCACGGAGTGCGGTCAGTGCCGCTTTGTGAATGCGTTCAACTTCCGAGGGCGTAAGGGGTTGATATCGTCCGCCGCTAAGTCCGGCCCGAACGGGGCGGAGATTTTCGGCCAGTGGGGCTGCACGAAGTGCGGTTCTGGCCGCGCGGCCGCCCGAACGTGTGGCGCGCGCGCGCGCCGGTTGAGATTGTGTCATCTGTTGATCCAGGAAAAATGTAAGGGAATATGCTCGATCGGAGCGGAATTTGCGGTGCTTTACAGAGCTGGACGCCCTCTAGCGGCACGCCCACGACGCGCGCCGATTGTGAGCATCACCAGGTGCAATTTGGCTCCGCCAGACATCGTATTCCTTCCCAAGGGTCATTTGCGACCGCATGGTACGAGCCTGCCAGCAGTTCCGGGCTTATCTGCTCTGAAAACGACGAAGTGTCGCTTTTGTACTATTTTGCGCCGATTTTTGTTTGCTCAAGTTTCGATGCAAACTCACCAATTTTGCCGATAGCCTCTCTGAGGAGATCGTCCTGTGCTGTGAGAGCGATCCTGATGTGGCCTGCTGCTGAAGCGCCAAAACTTTCGCCTGGCATCACCGCGACGCTGTATTGATGGAGAAGTTGGGTGGCGAACTGTTGTCCGCATAGGCCGGTCTCACGAATATCCACCATGACATACATTCCGCTTTGAGGGGGGATCACCTTGAGTAACTGGAGCTCGTCTAATTGGGCGAGTGCGATTTCCCTCCTTCGCAGAAACGGTGCCGCAACTTCTTTTTCGAACTCGGTGCCGAGCTCAAATCCTGCAATTGCAGCGTCCTGTATGTAGGCTGGAAGCCCATAGGTCGTATGAGTGGCAAGGTTCTCGAGGTGAGCGATCAGTTCAGCTGGTCCACACAGCCAGCCAATTCGGCTTCCGGTCATGGCATGGCTTTTCGACATTGAGCCTACGATGAGCGTGCGTTCTGGGTCGCATTCTTGACGGGCCGAGATGAAATTCCCCGACCAGATCATGGTGTCATAGACCTCATCTGAAATCAGCCAGAGATCTCTTTCTTTACAAAGTTTCCCCAGCTTCGCGAGGGCACTCGCGTCGTAAACAATTCCCGTTGGATTGTTGGGGGTGTTGATGAGCAAGCTCCGTGCCTTTTGGGTTGCTTCCTCTATTGCTTGGATAGGTGGGGGAAAGCCGGTGTTTGGGTCGGAATGGACCTCAACGGGGTGGCCGCCGGCGGCGCGGATCGTGCCTGGATAGGTTGCGTAAGAGGGAGAAATGTAGAGCGCTTCATCATTTGGGTCCAAGACTGCCATATGTGCTGCAAAGAGTGCAGCCTGGCCGCCGGGCGTCACAAGTATGTTCTGAGGCCCCGTTTCGACGCCGGTTCTTCGAGCGATCCTAGCTGCTATCGCAGAGCGTAGCGCCGGAAGACCGCCAACGGCCGTATAACCGGTGGCTCCATTGGCCGCACTTTGGTGCATCGCGTTTAGTATTCGAGGATCGGTAGGAACATCGTGTTCGCCTACTGTCAGCGCGATGATTTCCTGCCCCGCGCGTCGGAGGCGATCCGTTTCATAAATGATTTCCCATCCATCTGAACCCGAGGGGGTTAAGTTTGTAAGGCGATCAGATATTTTCATACCACCAGAAAGAAGGGTAGGCCGAGGCTATGTCAATCCATTGCCATGCTCGCCCGCAGAAACAGTCTAATTTGCTGGACCGCAGGAGAAGGTGGTGATAAGCGCTAATTATGAAGAAGAGCACCTGCATAATTATCGGTTGCATTATTCCGCGCTAACAATTGTCGCGCGGGCTGCTCTTTGGCGTTTTCCTCAAATGTGTAAATTGCTAAGCCCGCGGGCGAAGTCTGCCTTTGGGAGAAGTCAATGACTGTGATCAGATTATACAATTCCAAGACCCGTCGCAGGGAGGAATTCGTTCCGATCAACTCTCAGAATGTTCGGATGTATGTGTGTGGACCGACGGTCTATGACCGTGCTCACTTGGGAAATGCCAGACCAGCGATCGTCTTTGACGTTCTATTTCGCTTTCTCAGGGCCGTATATGGACCCGAGAAAGTGACCTATGTTCGGAATTTCACAGATGTGGATGACAAAATAAATGCGCGCGCATCCGAGACCGGCCGCACGATCCGTGAAATAACCGATGAGACAACCGAGTGGTATCTCGATGATATGGCTTCGGTCGGCGTATTGGAGCCGACGCATATGCCCCGCGCGACCGAATGGATCGGCGCAATGAAGGATATGATTGCAGAGCTGATTTCTAAAGGACACGCGTATGAAGCGGAGGGTCATGTCCTGTTTTCGGTAGGGAGCTATGATGACTATGGGCAGTTGTCCGGGCGCAGTATCGACGACATGATCGCCGGTGCGCGGGTGGAAGTTGCACCCTACAAGCGCGATCCGATGGATTTCGTGCTGTGGAAGCCGTCGGGAGAGGACACGCCCGGTTGGGACAGCCCATGGGGCTATGGGCGCCCCGGGTGGCATATTGAATGTTCGGCAATGTCCTATGAAATGTTGGGCGAGAGTTTTGACATTCATGGAGGTGGAAACGATCTGCAGTTTCCTCATCATGAAAACGAAATAGCGCAGTCACGCTGCGCGCATCCTCACGGTGATTTTGCCAAGGTCTGGATGCACAACGAGATGCTCCAGGTCGAGGGTAAGAAAATGTCCAAATCATTGGGCAATTTTTTTACCGTTCGCGATCTGCTGGACGCTGGGGTGCTCGGAGAAGTGATCCGATATGTGATGTTAAGCACTCACTACCGAAAGCCGATGGATTGGACTGAAGCCAAGGCAAAGGAAGCCGAACGGACCCTGCGGAAGTGGTACGCGAAAGTCGAAAAAGCAGATGTTACGGCTGGCCTTCCGAGTGAGATTCTGGAGGCATTGGCAGAAGATTTGAATACGCCAAAGGCGTTGTCCATCCTGCATGACTTCTCATCCTCCGATCGGATTTCAGAACTTGCAATATCCATGCAGCTTTTGGGTCTTATGGGGGATCGGCCACCGAGCTGGGCAACCGCGCCTGATATCGATCTGTCCGAATATCAGGCGATGCTTGCCGAGGCTCGTGAGGTGGCCATGCAGACGAAGGACTTCTCAAAGGTCGACCAGATTAAATCGCGCCTGTTGAATGCAGGTGTTGAGGTGCGGATGTCAAAAGACGGTGTTGAGCTCCTTCCTTCGGGCGGGTTCGATGCGGCGAAACTGGAGGGGCTGTGATGTCCAAAGAGCGGCTATATCTTTTTGACACGACTTTGCGGGATGGTCAGCAAACGCAGGGTGTTCAGTTTTCGACTGCCGAAAAACAGCGTATTGCCGAGGCACTCGATGGATTGGGGGTTGATTACATCGAAGGCGGCTGGCCTGGTGCAAACCCTACGGATAGCGATTTCTTTGAGAACGCGCCGAAAACGCGAGCTGTCATGACAGCATTTGGGATGACGAAACGAGCAGGACGTTCCGCTGCGAATGATGATGTTCTTGCAGGTGTGCTCAATGCGAAAACGCCGGCAGTTTGTCTGGTTGGAAAGACGCATGACTTCCATGTGGAGACTGCGCTCGGTATTTCTTTGGAAGAAAACATCGGGAATATATCAGCCTCTATAGCGCACCTGGTTTCAGAAGGGCGTGAGGCTCTTTTCGATGCCGAACATTTTTTTGACGGCTATAAGTCAAATCCTGAGTATGCGCTGAGGGCTGTTCATACTGCATATTCCGCGGGCGCGCGCTGGATTGTATTGTGCGATACCAATGGAGGTTCACTACCTCACGAGGTTTTTGAAATCGTCAAGGCTGTGGTCAAGTCGGGTATCCCCGGAGACCGGCTGGGCATCCATACACATAATGACACCGATCATGCCGTTGCCAATAGTCTCGCTGCGGTCGACGCTGGTGCGCGTCAAATTCAAGGTACGTTGAACGGACTCGGTGAGCGTTGCGGAAATGCGAATTTGACCACGATCATACCAACTTTGCTGCTCAAAGAACCTTACCGGTCAATGTATGAGACAGGTGTGACGGATGATGCATTGAAAGGATTGCGTCGGCTCAGCCGAATGCTGGATGATATTCTTAATCGTGTTCCAGTGAAGCAAGCGCCATATGTTGGAGCATCTGCCTTTGCGCACAAAGCCGGGCTACATGCGAGTGCTATTGCGAAGGATCCCTCGACCTATGAGCATATCGATCCTGCTTTGGTCGGAAACAGTCGGATTGTCCCGATCTCAAACCAAGCCGGTCAATCGAACTTGTTACGTCGCTTGGAAGAGGCCGGATTGAGGGTTGAGAAAGGCGATCCTGCATTGGCGCGGATACTGGACCGGATAAAGGCGCAGGAGGCGCGCGGATATTCCTACGATACAGCGCAGGCATCGTTTGAGCTCCTCGCAAGGGAAGAGCTCGGGACACTTCCTCATTTCTTTGAGGTGGAGAGATACCGTGTCATTTCTGAACGCCGCCGCAACGCGCGTGGCGAAGTGGTAACCGTATCGGAGGCGGTGGTCACGGTGCAGATGGGACAAAAAAAAATCACATCCTTTTATGAAAACGAGCATGGCGGTGAGCTGGGTGACAGTGGCCCTGTGAACGCGTTGAGTATGGCACTGGGGCAGGACCTAGGGCGTTTCCAAGAATTTATTTCGGACATGAAGCTCGTGGATTTTAAAGTTCGGATAACAAACGGTGGAACGGAAGCTGTTACGCGGGTGATTATTGATAGCGAAGACGGGCAGGGGCGTCGCTGGGCCACTGTCGGCGTTTCGGCCAATATCGTGGATGCATCATTCGACGCGCTAATTGACGCCATCAACTGGAAACTGCTGCGGGATGGCGCTCGACCGTGAGTATTCAGGCATGTGCAGAGATCGTCGCGAAAGGGGACCCAGATCGGTTTCGGGTGATTATGTCTCTTCCGATCCCCCAGCGTGAGAAGTTGTTTCCGCTTTTCGCATTTAATGTCGAGGTCTCCCGCGCGCCGTGGATGGCGACCGAGCCTATGATCGCGGAAATGCGTTTGCAGTGGTGGCGGGATGCGATCGAGGAAATTCGCTCAGGTTCTATCGTTCGAAATCACGAGGTCACTATCCCACTTGCCCTGATTGTTCGAGAGGCGGGGATTGATGCCGCAGCCCTAGATCGACTGGTTGCTGCGAGACGCTGGGATATTTACTCAGATCCGTTTGAAGATCGGGGCCATTTCGAGGCTTATCTCGAAGAGACGTCTGGAGCATTGTATGAAGCTTCGGCCCTCGCGGTTGGTGGATCGCATAGCGAGCTGAAGATCGCCTCATTCCATGGCAAGTGGAGTGGACTTGCCAATTTCCTGCGGGCGGCCCCGGAACTTAAACGGTTAGGTCGGCAGCCCTGGGTCAGTGGAGATGATGAAGCCTTCGTGTCACTTTCGCGTATCGGCCTTCGCGAAATGTCGAAAACCGGGCGGTCGCGCAATAAACATCTCGCCGTCATTCGCCGGCTGGGGATATTGACAGTTCCGACGCTTCGAAAGGCAATGCGGGGGCCAGAATGTATCTGGTCGAACGGATTGGTGTTCTCGGAATTTGAGAAGCGCTTTAGACTATTGTTGAGTTGAGTGAGGGCTTATGCGCGCGCTGTATTCGGCCGTGCAATGAGCCAAATCAGTGCAGCGCCGGCAAGGGTGAGTAGTGGGAGCATCGCCAGATTAACGGCGGTCCAGCCCGTTTCAGCAGAGTTTCCAGAGCAGTTCATTAGACCACCAGAGGCGAGGCTTGCGACGGTCACGCAGCCAAAGACGATCATATCATTTAATCCCTGAACCCGACCTCTCTCTGCTTCTGTATGGGCCGACGCCAGCAGCGTGGTTGCTCCAATGAATCCAAAATTCCAGCCAATACCAAGCAGAACCAACGCAACGAAGAAGTTTTCAAGTTCGATTCCAGAAAGTGCCACAGCGCCCGCGCCGCCGAGAATTGTGAGCCCTAGTGCCATTATTCTGTGGGTGCCGAAACGATTGACCAGATGCCCTGTGAAAAATGAGGGAACGAACATTGCCAAGACATGCGCTGTTACGATGTCGTTGGCATTAGATGTCGAATACCCGCAACCTAACACCGCCAGCGGAGTGGCCGTCATCACGAGGTTCATGAGCGCGTAACTGACCATAGCGACTATAATTGCCACCAGAATTTTGGGATCAGAAAGAATTTGACGGCTGGACCTGCCTATCTCGGGCGAACTGTTTTTCGCGCCCTTCCGATTTGGGGCGGGAAGGTCCAGACCGATGAACAAGAAAAGCCCGACCAGATTGATCGCAACGATTGCGATGTAGCTTCCCAGAAAAGGCACAACGAATGCTTCTTGAACAATTTTGTTCAATTGCGGGCCGACAATCGCGGATACCAACCCTCCTGCGAGAACGTAGGAAATTGCGCGCGGGCGAAATTCCTCGGAAGCGGTGTCGGCGGCCGCGAAGCGATAGAACCCCTGAGCCGACATATAGATGCCGGTGATGTAACTTCCTGCGAGAAGCAACATGAACGACCCGCTATAGAGGCCCAAAGCTGAAACTATCGCCCCGAGCGCTCCGGCAAGAGCGCCGAGCATGAAGCCAAACCGACGACCCGAGCGTTGCATCAGCGGTGACAACCACGGCGCAGTTGTCATCGAACCGAACACAATCATTGAAATGGGGAGTGTCGCAAGGCAGGCGTTTGTAGCCAGCATTCCGCCAGCCCAGCCACCTATCACAAATATCATAGGGAGTTGGGCGCCAAGAGTGGCCTGCGCAAGTACGAGGATGAGAACATTCCGCTTCGCGCGGCTGTCAGATGTCAATTTCATAATGTTGGTGTAGTAGAATAATCGCAAACCGCAATTTGAATATTCAACCGCTCTCTATGGTATCGATAATGTGGGCGAACGAACCTCTTACATTGCCTTCAACAAGTCCCATATCTTCCAATCGCATCCCCTCTGCATCCCAGGCTTGAAAAAGTGGTGCACCAACTGCGCGGACAGTGGTTGCAAAATGGAACTCATGTGCAGTGAACGCCCCTGACATGGAAGAATCCAAGCCCTGAAGCATTCTGTATCCGAGGTGAAGTTGTCGATTTGCAAAACTTGTATGGAGGTCGAGCAAGCCCGCCATTTTGTGGTCGGTGCCGTCAGCATCAGTAAGTGTGTGGCCCAAAACCATATAGCCACCGCATTCCCCAAAGATTTCTGTTGAGTCTGCTGCGCGACGTAGGCTCGGAAAGAAGTTTTTCGTTTTAGACAGGGTGTCGGCATATAGCTCGGGGTATCCCCCGGGCAGGTACACGAGATCAGCCTCTGGGACAGGTTCGTCGGCCAGAGGTGAGAAATATTTGATTTCACTGCCTTGTTCCTGCCAACGTGAAACCAAATGTGGGTAAAGGAATGCGAATGCCTTGTCGTGTGCGATAACAATTCGATTATATCGGCTTTTGTCCGCCCAACGATTTGAAGACCCCGGCCGCTGTAACGATTTTGCGAGGTTGTCTATCTGCGTGACATCAATCGCAGACGAAACGACACGGGCGGCATTCTTTATAAACTGTTCCAAGTCGGCGTGTTCGCCGGCCTGGACAAGACCTAGATGCCTCGAGGGCAAAGTCAGGGATTGATCACGAAATACGCTCCCAAGGACTGGGACAGAACAAGGCGCTAGAGCTTTTCTTAGCATCTTGTCATGTCTCGCCGACCCGACATTGTTCAGGATCACACCTGAGATAGTCACCTCGGGATCGAAGTTGGAAAAACCCGAAACCAGCGCCGCAACGGACTGCGCCATACTGGCCGCGTTGACAACCAAAATGACAGGCAATTGCAACTGTCGCGCGAGATCTGCAACAGATCCTTTCCCATCAGGGGGGGCTCCATCGTACAGCCCCATGGCGCCCTCAATTACAACGAGGTTGTCAGAACCGTTTCCATAGGCAAGCCGCTGAATCGTTTCTCTGGGCATTGCCCACGCATCGAGATTGTATGAGGGCGTCCTCGCTGCGGCGCTGTGAAATTGCGGGTCAATGTAGTCTGGGCCCGACTTGAAGCCGATGACTTTTCTGCCGGTGTCGCTTAGGGCTCTTAAAAGCCCGAGGGTGATCGTTGTTTTTCCTGACCCTGAAGCTGGAGCAGCTATTATGAGACCGCGTGGCGGCATCTGTCAGGAGGCCTCTGCCGGACGACCTCGCCCAAGCGGATCAAGGTTTCGCGGCTCTATTCCATTTGCAAGTGCCTGCCAGTCCAAGACCTGACGCATTAGTACCGAGCGTCCGATACATATGATCGCAGGTGGTTCTGCCTTGGATTTCTCTATGTCGGCTACAACCGATCCCAGCGTTGTTTCGATCACCGACTGAAGTGGCGTGGTTGCGTTTGTTACGACCGCGACCGGCTCTGATAGCGGGCGACCTGCATTGATGAGCTCGGACTGAATTTGGGAAATATGCTTCATTCCCATGTATATGACCAGAACTTGGCTACCTTTTGAGATGGATTTCCAATCGAGAGATTGTGGCGTTTCGCCCGATTGATCGTGCCCTGTTACGAAAGTGACGGACTGATTTACGTCCCGATGGGTCACCGGAATTCCAGCATATGCAAGGCCACCGATCCCAGCAGAAATTCCAGGAATGATGCGTACCGGGATGCCGTGCTGAACGAGTGTTTGGGCTTCTTCTCCACCGCGGCCGAAAACAAAAGGATCGCCGCCCTTTAAACGAAGGACACGTTTGCCATTTTTTGCCAGTTCAACGAGGTGCAAAGAGATATCTCTTTGTTTCGCGGAAGGTTTCCCGCCGCGTTTTCCGGCATAAATGTGCTCGGCTTGCGGTGCCCATTCGAGGATACCTTCTTGAACCAGCGCATCGTAGACTACCGCGTCGGCTTGACGAAGCGCGTTCAGGGCATGAAGGGTCAATAAACCGGGATCGCCAGGTCCCGCACCGCATAGCCAGACCCACCCGGGCTCGAGGGTTGGCCAATTCGTTTCTGGAAGGGCAAAAGAGTCGGTCATAGGCGCGTTATGCCTCGTGTATTACGTATAGGAAAGATAACATACGACGCAGAAAAGTGGATTGGCGGCATTCATGTGCATTTCTATGGTTTGGTTGTGACAGAAAGTGCTCCAAAAGTTCTCCGCCGTGGTTGGACCACGGGCGCCTGTGCGACCGCAGCCACAAAGGCGGCGTTGATTGAGTTATTCACAGGGGAAAAATTGCCCAGTGTTTCAATCAGGCTTCCACGGGGTGAAACGCCCAGCTTTGATATCGTTGTAAGGAATTCGGGACAGGGCTGGGCTGAAGCAGGGATTCGAAAAGATGCAGGCGACGATCCAGATGTGACCCATGGCCTGACAATTATTTCGCGGGTTCAAGTATCTGATAGCGGCTTGAAAATCTTGGGAGGCGAAGGGGTTGGTACGGTCACGC
The DNA here is from genome assembly GCA_017643845.1 of Marivivens sp. Classification (GTDB taxonomy): domain Bacteria; phylum Pseudomonadota; class Alphaproteobacteria; order Rhodobacterales; family Rhodobacteraceae; genus JAEPMR01. The sequence goes on from JAEPMR010000013.1 coordinate 15,861, forward strand.
GAAAGGGGCTGCCTGTCGATGTGGGTGAACCTGCTATCAACCCGGTGCCACGGTTGATGATTGATGAAGTGGTTTCGGAGCTTTGTTCGGAATACGGTCGGGAGTCGAACATCGTTGTGGAAATCTCCATTCCGGGTGGCGAGGAGGTTGCAAAGAAGACTTGGAACCCTAGGCTCGGGATCGTCGGAGGGCTGTCCATCTTGGGGACCACTGGGATTGTGCGACCGTTTTCCTGTGCCGCGTGGATAGCATCGATTCATCGGGGTATCGATGTTGCGCGGGCGTCTGGCCTGGACCATGTTGCAGGGTGTACCGGAGCAACGAGTGAGAAAGTGGTTCAGGAGCTATACGGTCTCTCGGATCAGGCGATGTTGGACATGGGGGATTTTGTCGGCGGAATGTTGAAATATCTGCGCCGCCATCCTGTTCGAGTCCTTACAATTGGCGGCGGAATTGGGAAGCTGTCAAAACTAGCGCTGGGAGAAATGGATTTGCATTCATCCCGCAGCCAAATTGATTTTTCGAAATTGGCGACGCTTCTGGACGATAGCCGTGCGGTCGGGGCGAATACTGCGCTTGAGGTCTATGAGCGGATAGGTCCGAAGATGGCAGAGACGGTCGCTCGAGCGGCGCGTCGTCGAGTGCTTGAGCAGTTTGAAGGGTATGCTCGACCTGAACACGTCAACATCGTTGTTATTGATCGTGCTGGAAATACCCTCGCACGGTGTGAGGAATGACCGTTTTATTGCTCGCTGGAACCGGTGAAGCGCGGTCGCTCGCCAAAGCCCTTTCCCAAAGTCGGCATTCGGTCATTGCAACATTGTCCGGTGCGACGGAGCAACCGTTGGCTATGGCGGTGCCTGTTGTGCGCGGAGGGTTCGGTGGTGCGAACGGTTTTGTTGAGTTCGTCCGAAAACATGAGATCACGGCGGTCATTGATGCGACACATCCCTTTGCCTCACAGATAACCAAGCGAACCTATGAAGTTTGTTCGGGATTGGAGCTTCCTTTAATCCGGTTGGAGCGTGAGAGTTGGGCGCCGCAGGAGGGCGATAAATGGCGCCACTTCAAGTCCACCTACGAGGCGGCCGAAGCCTGCCCAGAAGGTGCGCGAGTGTTCCTTGCGACGGGTCGAAAAACACTACCTGAATTCGGCGCAATGAAAGGACGGGTGGTTTTTGCACGCCAGATCGACACCCCTACATCTGAAAATGTTTTCGACGATGGACAGATTTTGCAGGGCACACCGCCATTTTCGGTGGACTCGGAAATAGAGTTATTTGATCGCTTGAGGATAGATATTCTGATTTCGAAGAACTCTGGTGGTGAGCAGGGCAATGCCAAACTGGTCGCTGCGCGGGCGCTTGGGCTCGAGGTTTTTATGGTTGCGCGACCTGTCCTTCCCCGGGGGATGAGGACAGCGCGGACGGTGGATGAAGTGTGCGAATGGCTCGACGAGATTGAAGCCGCATGAGGATTGAGGGTGGCCAGAATAAGATGGTCATCAATTCCAATGATGACCTGATGCGCGGTATTAATGAGCTTTCAAAGATCGACCCTTCGCTCGACTTTGTATTCCAGAAAGTTGGCACGCCACCTTTACGTAGAACTCAGCCAGGTTTTGAAACATTGGCGCGCATAATTATCGCTCAACAGATAAGCCGGACCGCGGCAGATGCGATTTCTATGCGCTTGGAGCAAGCTGGTCTAATTGATCCAAAGCATGTGGCCCAGGCTAGCGATATTGAATTGGTTGAGATCGGGTTGTCTACGGCAAAGGCTCGATATTTACGGGCATTATCCCGAAGCTCTATCGATTTCGAGGAACTTTCCGCGATGCCCGATGTTGATGTGGTGAAAACACTATCATCAGTTGAGGGCATCGGTCGTTGGACCGCCGAGATCTACCTCATTTCGGCTTTAGGGCGCTGCGACATCTTTCCATCTGGCGATTTGGCTTTGCGAAAGGCGACGGGCAGGTTGCTGGCGCTTGAAATTCCGCCCAGCGAGGCCACCGTGCGCAAAATAGCCGTGCGTTGGACGCCGTGGAGATCGGTTGCGGCGCGGTTGTTATGGGCCTACTACAGCTCGGAAAACGAGCGAAAGGCCAGCACATGAGCAGAGTTTTGGAGACGAAGCGACGGGAGCCGCTTTCGGGTGAGACGCGTTCTGCGGTCATTTTTTTGCATGGCTATGGTGCGAATGGAGCTGATCTAATCGGTTTGGCAGATCCATTGGCTGAACATCTTCCTGATACTTTGTTCCTCTCGCCGGATGCGCCAGAGGCCTGCGCCGGTGCTCCTTTTGGATTCCAATGGTTTCCAATTTCGTGGATTGATGGATCAAGCGAGGAAGAAAGTCGGCAGGGACTTTATCGGGCCGCGGACGATCTGAATGCCTATCTTGATGGTGTTATGGTCGACGAGGATCTCCTGCCCGAACAAGTGATGATATTCGGTTTTTCTCAAGGTACGATGATGTCACTTCACGTTTTGCCGCGCAGAGAAGACCCTGTGGCCGGGATATGTGCCTTTTCAGGGCGGCTATTGGAACCGGATCTCCTGACTGATGAAGTGCGCTCTCGTCCGCCTGTACTGCTTGTGCATGGCGATCAGGACGATGTTGTTCCGATCCAATCGCTTCCTGCGACTGCAACAGCCCTGCAGGAAGCAGGATGGGAGGATGTCTATGCGCATGTCATGAAAGGCACCGGTCACGGGATTGCCCCTGATGGGCTGCAAGTGGCTTTGGCCTTTATGCGGGACAGGCTCGGCTACAGTTGAGCGGAGCCTGAAACTGGTTCATTCGGCAGCGCGGAGCGTACGAGCGGTCCCGAATGCGGTTGTTGAGTCCTCACTCCAAAGTATTTCAGGCGCAGGGAGGGCGCGAGCTTCTCGTGCTGTTGCCCAATCGCGCGCCGCTTGGCTCCCTCGGCCGAAAGAAAGCCGTGCCAGAAGATTTCCAAGCCATCGCGCGTAGGTGGTGACCCAGACGCGAAGGGCGAGCATGGAAGGTGTGAACAGCAGAGTTAGAACGGTCGCGATCCCAAGGCCGAAGACGACTGCGGTCGCGAGCTGTTTCCACCAAAGGGCGGTTGGGCTGTCAACCGTGTAGCCGCCATTCCAGAAATCCAGGCTCAGGCCAAACATCATTGGGGTGAGGCCAGCCATCGTTGTGATTGTTGTCAACAGTACGGGACGGATGCGGCTTTCCGCAGTGCGGGTAATGGCCTCAGAACGCGGCATATATTGTTCATATTCCTGATACGTGTCGATCAAGACGATATTGTTGTTCACAACAATGCCTGCCAAGGCCACAATTCCCGTCCCTGTCATGATGATGGAAAACGCCTGGTCCATGACGACCATACCGATCAGGACGCCGGCCGTTGACATAATGACCGCAAGCAGGACGAGCACAGAATTATAGAAGCTGTTGAACTGTGCGAGCAGAATGATGAACATCAAGCCGAGTGCGCCTGCAAAGGCGGTTGCGAGGAATGACGTGCTCTCCTGCTGGTCAGCCAAATCACCGACCCAGCTGTAGGTGATAGAGGAGGGGAGTTGGGCTTCTGACGAGAGCCACTCTTCGATCACTTCAATGCGTTCATTCGCATTTACGGCAATCGATTTCAGGCTGCCATCATTGAGTCCAGCTTGCAGCGTGTCGTTAGACTGAAGAGATTGCTCGCTCGCGATTGTGACGACCTCTTCGGTGTCGCTGTCGATGATTTTTGTGAGTCCCATCTCGACGCCGGCCTGTACGTCGAAGAAGCGCATCTGATCTACCCGATCAATCTGTGCAAGTTTCGGAACAGGGGTGCGGGTTACAAAGTTTGAAAGCGGTATGAGGCCAGAAGGCGTACGCACCCGGAGCGTGTCGAGCGTCGAAAGGACTTGATACTCTTCAGGCAAGCGCACTCGGATTTCGATCTCTTCGTCAGATGAGTCGACGCGCATCGTATCTAGGAAAATGCCACGTGTAACGAGCTGGACCATTCCGCCAACCGTCGCAACGTCTGCGCCGAAACGCCCTGCTTTTTCCACATCAACATTGATCTGCCAGTCGATTCCGGGCAGTGGACGCGTATCTTCAATGAGGGTCAGGCCAGGAAGTGCGTCGAATTTCGCCCGCACCTGCTCTGTGGCTTGCATGAGTTCGTTCCAGTTTTCTCCTTTTAGACGAAGATGAACTGGTTTTGCCGAGGCGGGGCCCATCGCAAGATTGAGGATCTCAGTCTGAATGCCTGGGATTTCATCTAGGCGTGCTTGGAGGGTGCTGATCACAGCGTTGCCGTCGAGATCGTCGATTGTGACACCGTCCGTCTCTGCCGCAAACGCTGCACGCTCCTCCCACGGGATGAGTTCTAGCTGAAGTTGCCCGATTGCATCTCCGGGGCCGCCTGCACCTGCAGTATTCTGGTTAAGCCCACCGGCGCCCGCGAATGCAAAGACGCTCCGAATTCCTTCGACTTCAAGAGCGACAAGCTCTGCCTGACGCACGAGTGCGTCTTTCTCACCCAACGATAGGTTTCCCCGAGCCTGAACGTAGACGATGGCCTGTTCAGGCTCGGTTGCAACAAAGAATTCTACGCCATTGCTGTTCTCAGAATAAAAGGAAAAAGTCCATGCCACGAAGACGCCTACACCCGCGATTGAGACCAGCGGCATCACAGGGTTGCCTGTGATGAAGTGAATAATGTGCCCGAAGAGGGAACGTCTATATCCGGCGCGGATCTGCTTCTCTTTCCGCCGAAACTGGGCCGCGCCGATGGAGATCGATAGGGCAACTGCCCCTGCAAAGAATAATATGATGCCAGGTAAGGAGTCCGTCATCCCAGAAGTTTGACGCGCCACGCCCGAGAAGTAGCCAGGATTGAGCGCGAGCATGGCTCCAGAGAAAACCATGAAAGCTGCGCCAACAACCAGAGCAGCACGAACGATCCATGGTGTTGTCCGGCGCAGGGTATCTGACGTCCGTCCGAATATACGGCTGATACGGCCGGTAACGCCACCGACAACGGGTAGATAAACCAATGCAACTACAAGTGCCGCGGTGAGAACAAATATCAGAGTGACCGGAAGCATACCCATGAATTCGCCAGGGACACCTGGCCAGAAAAGCATCGGCAAAAAGGCGCACAGAGTAGTTGCCGTCGAGGAAACGATTGGCCAAAACATCCGTTTCGCCGCCTCGACATAGGCATGCATCGGGCCCGACCCTTCTCGGATGCGCTTGTCAGCATATTCGACAACGACAATTGCGCCATCAACGAGCATACCGACGGCAAGAATGAGGCCGAACATCACGATATTCGAGATCGTGATATCCATGACCGCCAGAAGTGCAAATGTCAGCAGAAATGACGTGGGGATAGCAAATCCGACAAGAAGTGCCGGTCGTGCACCGAGAGAGGCGAGAACAACGATCATCACGAGGGCGATTGCTGTTAGCACTGAACCCTCGAGTTGGCTGACCATTGAGGATACGTTCCTGCTTTGGTCATTCGATGTGCCGACGCTGATTGCGGATTTTAGATCCTCGGGCCACCCCGCCTCGATTTCGGCGACAGTTTCTTTAACCAATGTTGCAGTATCAATGAGGTTAAAGCCCTTGCGTTTAACGACTTGGAGGGCAACTGTATTTTCGCCGTTGTAGCGCGCGGTCGCTTCCCGATCTTCAAAAGCGAGACGAATTTCTGCCAGATCGCCGAGGGTCACTACACGGTCGCCGTTTGTTTTTACGGGCAGACTGTAGATATCCTGTGGTTCGTCAAATGATGACGGAATCTTAACGGCAAATGAGCCCTGTTCAGATTTCACCTCACCTGCGGCGATTAGAAGGTTGTTTTGGGTCACAACGTTGATGAGATCTCCCGCTGTGACGTTATAGGCCTCAAGCCGCAAAGGATCGATTTCGACCAGTAGCATTTCATCTCGCTGACCGGTTAATTGAGCTTCCAAGACTGCATCCAACGTCTCGAGTCGGGTTTGCATGTCCTTCGCAACTTGGATCAATGTTCGTTCAGGCAATTTGCCGGTCAGGTTAACGACAATGATTGGAAACTCTGAGAAGTTGATCTCGTTTATCGAGTACTGATCCGCGCCACTGGGAAACTGCGCCTCGGCGTTATTCATTGCGTCTCTGACATCGGCCATTGTGCGGGTTTTGTCCCAGCCGAACTCGAACTCCAGAGCCACACCAGCGTAACCTTCCGCCGCTGTCGCGCTCATCGTCTTCAAGCCATTGAGGTCTGCAAGCTCGGCTTCCATCGGCTTTACGAGCAACGTTTCCGCGTCGGCCGCCGAAATTCCAGGAAATGGAACTGAAACGAACAATGCAGGGATTTCGATATCGGGTTCGCCTTCTTTCGGAAGCCCGACATACGCGTACCCGCCAGCAAGTAGCGACAATGCAATAAAGGCAATGATCATTCGGGCGCGTGAAGCGGCCCAGTCAACGACTCCAGTCATAGGCTTGCCTCCTGCATGGTGACATCGACTTGGATGCCATCCGTAACATATTCCTGACCAATGGTAATCAGGCGGATTTGGTCAGGTAGGCCGGTAACCCAAACGCCATCTTTGCTGTCGCGGAGGATGGTGACGGGAGCGAAATGCACGGTTTCGTTCGTATCGACATATCGCACGCCAAGTTCTCCAGCGTCATTCAATGTCAGAGTGGATTGTGCGATGAGGTGCGCGCTTTGACCTTCGGTGGCAACAATGATCTCAGCAGTCTGACCGTCACGAATGCCATTGTCAGAATTCGGCACAGTAATTTCGACGCGGAAGGTACGCGTTGTCTGGTCTGCTGAGCGCGATAGGAAACTCACTCTGCCCTGCACCTCCGCACCAGAGGCAAGTTCGGCCATAGCGGGGGCGCCAACTTCAATTCTGCCGACTTCGGTTTCTGGGACGAATCCGACCAGTTTAATTGGGTCCAACTGTATAACCGTTGCACAAAGGGAACCTGGCTGGAGCAAGGCTCCCAGCTCCGCTGCGTCGGTTTCCAATATACCACCGAACGGGGCTGAAATATCGAGACGGTCTAATTCCGTGCGCGCACGCGCAACGCTTGCTTCGGCTGCTGCTACTCCGGCTTTGGCGCTCTCGACTGAAGAAAACGCCGACGCGACGCCCGCTTCAGCGCTAGAGATCGCGGCGCGAACCCCTTCGAGTGAGCTCTCGACGCTGCTGACACCCGAGCGAGCGGCTTCAAGAGCAGCGTTTGCATTCGCAACGCGCGTTTTTGATGCAAATCCCTCAGCTTCCAGGGTTGTGGCAGTGCTGGCATTCAATTCCGCCTCTTCGAGACGTGCAATCGCCTCGATACGGCGCGCCATCGATTCTTCAAGTCGCGATTTCGCTTCGGTTAATCTTGCCTCGGCCTCGGGCACGCGTGCTTCTGCTTCTGGTAGTCTCGCACGCGCCTCGCTGAGCCGTGAGAGTGCCTCTTCGAGTGCCACTTCACGAGTTCCCGGGGCGAGCCGACAGAGAATGTCGCCAGAATTTACGCGTGTTCCTTTACGTAGTGGGTCTGAGATAACCTTGCCGCTAGTTTCCGCTCGAAGTTCTACTTGCCGGGCAGCCTCGGTTTGACCGCGTAAAATGATCGCGTTTTCGATGGGGCGGGCGACAGAGTCGACCGCGACGACTTTCACGAGTGATACTACTTCGGTCGCATTGTTGGCCGTCAAGCTGCTGTTCGAGTCGGCTTCAGCTGCGCTTGTGGATGTCGATGCGTTGTTGGATGAAGGGACTTGTTCGGGATCGTCGCTGACAAACGCGAGCAAGGTATCGCGCTCGACTACGATGAAATAAAGCGCAATGACGGCGAAGATTGCAGAAATGATCGGAAAAATTCTCATTTGGTCGCCTTCGTATGCTTGGTCTAGGCGTCACTTAAGGTGTCACATGACTACAGCAAGTTGATTTTCCCAGTCTTACGCTAAACTGATCGGTTTAGATTAAGAATTTTTGCAACTGCGGCAAGGCTGCATCAGGTTATGAGCCATTAGAGGCAGAAGCACTTTCGACGGGCTCTTGGCAAAGGCACTCACATCTGGCTATTTGAGTCCAAATTTTAGCAACCTCAGAAAAGGGGCGTGGGGTGAGCAACAACGAAAGTTTCATCGACGAGGTAAATGAGGAAGTTAGACGGGACCGACTGTTTGGCTACTTTCGGAAATATGGGTGGCTCGCGGTTGCCGCCGTCGTCGTCTTGGTAGGGGCCGCGGCTTGGACAGAATATCAAAGAGCTAAAGAGCGCGCTGCGGCGGAAGAGACCGGCGACGCAATTATTGAAGCGCTGTCTCTTGATGCGCCGCAAGATGTCCTGGCTGCTCTTGAAGAGCTTACTCCAAACGCTGTGACCCTGATGCTGGCGGCGTCAGCGGCTCAGGAGGCCGGGGACGTGGAAGGAGCGGTCCAGATTCTGAACAAGGTTGCAGCTGGCGAAGACTTTTCGCAACTCTACAAAGAGCTTGCAACGCTGAAAATTGTTTCACTCTCGGAAGGTAAAACCTCCGTTGAGGAACGCCTTGAGTTGCTTCGACCGCTTGCGGAGGCTGGGCGTCCATTCGCCCTTTTGGCAAAAGAGCAGATTGCGATGGTTCAAATAGAATCTGGTGACAAGGTCGCAGCATTGGACACACTTGGGGAAATTCTGAAAGACGCGGCAGTTACACAGGGGTTGCGCGACCGTTCTCAACAGATGATTGTGGCTCTTGGCGGTGATTTAGAAACATTGTCGAATTGACGGTCTGAGCGGCGCAGCGATTTTCGGGGGTCCAATGTTCAAAATTCGTTTTATTGTGCTTTCCGGAGTGCTGCTGGTCTCTGCTTGCGGCGAGAAGGAGGTGATCCTGAGTGGGGACCGGCTGGATCATCGGGCCGGGATCACCGGAGAGCTTACGGGCCGCGAAAACAGAGAATCCGCGATACGCCTAGCGCCTGCTGTCGCGAATGAAGATTGGACCCATCGAGGTATGTCGCCGAGCCATGCTGGTGGGCACCCTGCGTTGGGGACGAATTTGTCACTCCAATTTGTCGCCGATATCGGCGAAGGTAATTCGCGCCGGACAAGGATTTCCTCGGACCCCGTTGCTGCGGGTGGATCGGTATTCACCATGGACGCGACCGGGACGGTATCTGCGGTTAGTTTGGCGGGGGATGTCTTGTGGCAGACTGACCTATCAGCTGGGAAACCGGATCAAAGCGCAACGTCCGGAGGTGGATTGGCCGCTAGTGCCGGTATGCTGTTTGTCTCTACAGGCTTTGGAGAGGTGATTGCACTCGATCAGGCCTCCGGGGCAGTTGAATGGCGTCAGGATCTTGACGCGCCAGCAGCGGGGCCACCGGCCATCATTGGTGACCGCGTCTTGGTTGTGGATCGCGACAGTACGGCGTGGTCTCTTGATGCGGATACGGGGCGTGTCTCGTGGAGCGTAGATGGTACGCCTTCGTCTGCGAATTTCGGGGCGGGTGCTGGCGTTGCAGTTGATGGGCGTATCGCTGTTTTACCTTTCCCATCGGGCGAAGTTGTCGGTGCCTTTCCGCGCGGCGGCCTACAGCGCTGGTCGACGGTCGTCGGTGGTCAGAGGTTGGGGAGTGTCGCTGCCACTATTTCCGATATTGCCGGTGATCCTGTGATTGACGGAAATCGGGTATACGTCGCGAATTTTTCTGGGCGTATCGCCGCGCTAGATATCGAAACAGGTGATCGGATTTGGACGGCGCTGCATGGCGCAGTTGGACCTATTTGGCCAGCTGGCGACTCGGTGTTTGCGGTAAACGATATTTCCCAATTGGTGCGTTTGAATGTCCAGTCGGGTCAAGCCGTATGGGCAATAGATTTGCCAAACGGGCGTGAAAAGCAAGACCTTGGGTTCTTGAGGCGGGATAGAAGTCTAACAGCGCATTATGGCCCAATCCTTGCCGGGGGACGTATTTGGACAGCATCCTCAGACGGATTGCTCAGGGCATTCGACCCTGTCAGCGGTGCGATGGCCGAAAGCGCTGAATTACCTTCTGGTGCAGCCAGCGCGCCGATTGTTGTCCGAGGCACTTTGTATGTTGTAACGGTAGACGGTGAACTCGTCGCTTTTCGCTGATTGCTGTTTGGTGTAGGCCGCAGGCTTAGCTACGGAATCGGATCAAAATGTCTTTCACGCTGGTAATCGTTGGGCGTCCAAATGTTGGCAAGTCAACGTTGTTCAATCGCCTTGTAGGTAAAAAGCTTGCTTTAGTTGACGATCAACCAGGCGTTACGCGTGATTTGAGAGAAGGGCAGGGGCGCCTTGGCCCACTTAGGTTCACGGTGATGGATTCGGCAGGCCTGGAAACCGCGACCGATGATAGTCTACAGGGGCGAATGAGGCGGTTGACGGAGCAGGCGGTTGATCTTGCTGATGTCTGCCTGTTCATGATCGATGCCCGCGTCGGGGTCACGCCCGCAGACGAGATATTCGCCGATATTCTTAGAAAGAAAGGTGCCAACGTAATTTTGGCTGCGAATAAAGCTGAGGGACGTGCTGGTGAGGGAGGGCTGATCGAGGCGTATAGTCTTGGGCTTGGCGAGCCAATTCGCCTTTCGGCCGAGCATGGTGAGGGTATGGGCGAGCTTCTTGAAGCTCTAGGCCCATTCGCGGAGGCTGCGGAAAAGCAGGTTGCAGATTTTCTGCCGGAATTGGATGTGGATGTGGACGACGATGATGACCTATCCGATCAAGTGCCTATTCCGACCGTCGCAAAGCCACTTCAGATAGCGATCATAGGGCGTCCGAACGCTGGTAAGTCGACCCTCGTGAATAAAATCATCGGTCAGGAACGTTTGCTGACGGGACCGGAAGCAGGAATTACACGTGACGCCATATCCGTTCAAACCGAATGGAATGAAGTTCCGATGCGCATTTTCGACACCGCCGGAATGCGCAAAAAGGCGAAAGTCCAAGATAAACTGGAGAAGCTTTCCGTCACAGACGGTCTGCGAGCTGTAAAGTTTGCAGAAGTTGTCGTCGTCCTGCTCGATGTCGAGGTGCCCTTTGAGCAACAAGACTTGCGAATTGCCGACCTTGCCGAGAGGGAAGGGCGCGCGGTCATTGTAGCTGTAAATAAATGGGACCTCGAAGACGAAAAGCAGGACAAACTTAAGCAGCTCCGAGCGGATTTCGAACGATTACTTCCGCAGCTGAGGGGTGCTCCCCTCGTTACCGTTTCAGCCAAAACGGGACGGGGTCTTGATCGCCTTCATGATGCTATCATGAAGGCCTATAATACCTGGAATAGGCGCGTGCCGACGGCGGCATTGAATAGATGGCTGGTCGGTATGCTAGAGCAGCATCCACCGCCCGCGCCTCAAGGACGTCGGATCAAAATGCGATACATGACGCAGGTGAAAACGAGACCTCCCGCATTTGTCGTTATGACGTCGCATCCTGATGTCGTACCGAGCAGTTATTCGCGTTATCTGATTAATGGCTTGCGTGACGATTTTGACATGCCAGGAACTCCGATCCGACTCTATCTGCGAGATCAGGGCGACAAAAACCCATACAAAGACCGCAAGAAGAAGCAGCCGTCGCGATTGAAAAAGCATCTTGGAAAGGGTGACCGGTCATAGCCGCCCTTTCGCAATTTAGCTTAGGGAGCCGTTTGCCTCGATTTTGCTTTTTCCCCCAAGATAGGAGTGCAGCGCGACTGGGAGGGTGACTGAACCGTCTGCTTGCTGTCCATTCTCAAGCACCGCGATCAGCGCCCGTCCGACGGCAAGGCCCGATCCGTTAAGCGTATGAACGAACTGAGGTTTTCCACCATCTGCAGGCCGGAAGCGCGCATTCATTCGGCGGGCTTGGTAGTCCCCGCAGGTGGAGACCGACGAAATTTCGCGATAGGTGTTTTGACCAGGGAGCCAAACCTCAATGTCGTGGGTGCGACGTGCTCCGGCACCCATGTCTCCTGTGCATAGAACAACCGTACGATAAGGGAGCCCCAACTCTTCGAGGATGGCTTGTGCGCAGTTTGTCATGCGCTCGTGCTCAGCCTCCGATTGTTCAGGATGTGTGATGGAAACCATTTCGACTTTCTCGAACTGGTGTTGGCGCAACATCCCAGTGGTGTCACGACCTGCGCTCCCGGCTTCGGAGCGGAAACATTGAGTATGAGCGACGAAACGGCGAGGCAGCCCAACTTCATCCACTACGTCACCGTTGACAGTATTGGTCAAGGTGACTTCTGCGGTCGGAATCAACCACCATCCATTTGTCGTTTGATAGCTGTCATCGCCAAACTTGGGGAGTTGGCCTGTCCCAACCATCATTTCTTCCCTTACGAGTACAGGAGTATTGGCCTCAATAAGTCCGTGCCGTTCCACGTGGAAATCGATCATGAATTGTGCGAGTGCCCTGTGAACACGTGCGACGGAGCCCGAAAGCACAACAAAACGGCTTCCGGACAATTTTGCGCCGAGATCGAAATTCATACCCTTTGAGACCGCAGGAATTTCAAAATGCTCGACCGGCGTGAAATCAAACTGACGTGGCGTTCCCCATCTGCGAATTTCTACATTCTGATCTTCGTCCTCACCGAACGGGACGTCCTCGTGAGGCAAGTTCGGAATTTCCAAGAGTAACGACAGCAAGCGAGAATCCTCGATTTTTGCCTCATCGTTCAATCGAGCAATTTCTGCTTTTTGGACGGCTACTTCGCTCCGAAGGCGCTGGAATTCGTCATCATCGCCCCGTGCTTTGGCTGCGCCGATAGCTTGAGCGGCCTTATTTGCTGCGGCTTGTGCCGTTTCTGCCGCGAGGATTTTGCCGCGCCGACTTTCGTCGATCTCAAGGATTTGGGACGACATTGGCGCAATCCCACGGCGTGCAAGTGCGGCGTCAAAGGCGGCTGGGTTCTCGCGAATTGCTCGAATGTCGTGCATGTACTCGTTCCATTTCATTGAGTCGTGGACGACTGATACGCGAAACGCACGTGAAGGTGTAGTGAGTAGACGAAGTGACTCTCCGTAACTCGCTGTCTTTGAGTTGCCATTCCCTAATCCCCGAATTAACGTGCCGCGGATTTTGCGTTCGATGGTCGCTGACTGCGAACGGTTTAGATAAGGGAAACACAATGGACTCTTCGGCACTCGCGCAACTGCCATTTATCGCGGCGATCTTTGCGATCATGTACTTTTTTCTGATCCGTCCTCAGCAGAAAAAGATGAAAGAGCATCAGCAGATGGTTGAGGCATTGCGCCGCGGCGACCAAGTGATCACTCAAGGTGGGGTGATCGGCAAAGTAACGAAAGTTAAAGATGACAATGAGGTTGAAGTGGAGATCGCCACTGGCGTTTCTGTGCGGGTCGTGAAGTCGACGATCACCTCGGTTGTGAGCAAGACCGAGCCTGCGAAGTAACGCCGAACGAAAGCGAATTCATGCTGCAGATTTCCGCATTTCGGCAAGCCCTGATTGGCCTCATTTGTTTCTTGGGGCTGTTATTGGCGCTGCCGAATTTCTTTTATGAACGTGTCGAGCGTGCCAACGATGCTCTGGCCGATATGGAGCGCGGCATTGATCGTCCCGGACTGGAAGAAGAGGCTGCTGCATGGCCAGGCTTTCTGCCGTCCAGCCTTGTAAACCTAGGGCTAGACCTGCGGGGGGGCGCCCATTTGTTGGCCCGGGTCGAGGTGGAAGACGTCTACGCCAGTCGAATGGATGCGCTCTGGCAGGAAGTACGCCAAACGATATTAAGTGAACGGGACGTCGTGGGTTTCGTGACCAGAGACGACAGCGCCCCTGATGAAGTGCTTCGCTTTGAAATCTCGAATCCTGATGGCGTTGAGCGGGCTTTGGAACTTGTTCGAGGGCTTTCCCGTCCCGTGACTTCGCTAACTGGTGGTGCGGCCTCGGATCTAACAGTTGCTGCATCGGCGTCGGTATTGACGGTGTCGCTGTCTGAGGCCGAAAGGGCGGCGACGGCAGACCGGACCATTCAGCAGGCTTTGGAAATTGTGCGGCGGCGGATTGACGAGGTGGGTACACGGGAGCCGACAATTCAGAGGCAAGGTGCTGATCGAATTTTGGTTCAAGTTCCGGGTGTCGGCTCGGCACAGGAAGTCAAAGAAATTATCGGAACTACTGCTCAGTTGACCTTTCAACCGGTGGTGCGTTTGGCCGGATCTCCAGACGAGGACGTCAGTACGGGTGAGGAAGTGTTACGCTCTATGGAGCGGGAAAACACCTATTACGTCCTCGAAGAAGTTCCTGTGGTAACGGGTGAGGAGCTTGTTGACGCGCAACCGTCATTTGACCAAAACGGTAGGCCAGCAGTAAATTTCCGCTTCAATCCAAAAGGTGCGCGGGCGTTTGGTGATTATACCGCCGAAAACATCGGAGCGCCCTTTGCGATTGTTCTCGACGGTGAGGTGATCAGCGCACCAACCATTCAGAGCCATATCCCTGGAGGCTCGGGCATCATCACCGGTAATTTCACTGTTGAGGAATCAACCAATCTCGCGGTTTTGCTGCGTGCGGGCGCGCTCCCAGCCGAGCTTACTTTCCTTGAAGAGCGGACGATCGGCCCCGAACTGGGGCAAGATAGCATTGATGCCGGTCAAATTGCCGCGCTCGTCGGTATGGCGGGTGTGCTGCTATTCATGGCCCTGAGTTACGGCGTTTTCGGTTTGATGGCGAATGCCGCACTGCTGATCAACATAGCGTTGATATTCGGCGCATTGTCTCTGCTTGGTGCGACGCTGACATTACCGGGTATTGCGGGCGTCGTTCTTACAATCGGTATGGCCGTCGATGCGAATGTTCTTGTTTTTGAACGAATACGTGAGGAATTAAGGACAGCAAAAGGCCCGGCTCGTGCAATTGAATTGGGCTACGAGCGCGCACTTTCCGCAATTCTTGATGCGAATGTCACCACGTTTATCACTGCAACTATCTTGTATCTCGTTGGTTCGGGCCCAGTTCGTGGGTTTGCGATCACGCTGGGTATCGGGATCCTTACGTCTGTGTTTACGGCTCTCTTTGTTACGCGCCTCTTTGTGGTGATATGGTTCCGTCGCAAGCGCCCTAAAACGATCGAGGTCTAATCATGCGTCTCAGACTCGTACCAGAGCAGACCAACTTCGACTTTTTCCGCTGGGCACGTCTCACCTTTGGAGGGTCAGTCGTTGCAATGCTGGCCGCGGTCGCGTGCTTTTTGCTAATTGGCCTCAATTACGGAATTGATTTTAGCGGTGGTACGACCATCCGCACAGACGCCGAAGTTGCTGTGGACGTCGGCTCCTATCGTGAGGCTCTCGCACCTCTTGAGCTTGGTGATGTTACGATAACCGAGGTCTTTGATCCGAGCTTCGATGACGATCAGCATGTCGCTATGATTGTTATTCAAGCGCAGGACGGTGAAGAAAGTGTGGGCGCGGAAACGATTGGAGAAGTTCAGGCCGCCCTGACCGCGCTCGAGCCCTCCGTCACCTTCCCGTCAGTTGAGAGTGTTGGCCCTACCGTATCAGGGGAACTCATCACAAAAGCTGTCCTTGCAGTTACAGGTGCGCTGTTCGCGATTGTCATTTATATTTGGCTGCGTTTCGAGTGGCAGTTCGCGATTGGTGCGGTTGCAGCACTGGTGCATGATGTGGTCCTGACAATTGGAATTTTCTCGATCCTGCAGATCCGGTTCGACCTAGCCATTATTGCAGCTATCCTGACCATCGTCGGATACTCGATCAATGACACCGTGGTCGTGTTTGACCGAGCGCGAGAGAACCTTATTAAACATAAGAAGAAGCCTTTAAGAGACGTTTTGAACTTGTCAGCGAATGAGACCCTGAGCCGGACATTGATGACCTCTGGAACAACTCTGATCGCGCTGGTTGCTTTGCTGATCCTAGGTGGAGACGTGCTTCGTGGGTTTGTTTTTGCGATTACTTGGGGTGTGCTTGTAGGTACCTATTCATCAATCTATGTCGCAAAAAACGTGGTGTTGATGTTGGGCGTTCGCCGCGACTGGGGCAACAAGGACCCAAAAGGTGGTACGACCTTTGCGAATGTGGACGCCTAAGGCTACTCTGCGACGGACTGGCTGAACGAGTGAGAGACTGGGGAGACGTTGGATGCGCTTGAATGAAGTCGTTTACAACGCTGGATTGCCAGTTGACGGATATGGCGAAGGCTTTTTCCGTATAGGTGGCGTGGTCCATAACGGCGCTGTCATCGTGTTGCCATCAGGCGTGAAGCCTTGGGGCGGCTATACGGATGTTACACCGCTCGCTGATATTACTCGTGAGATCGATGTTTTGTTTGTTGGAACTGGGCGGGAAATCTCGCATCTGCCCGCATCGTTTCGTGAAACACTCGAGGCGTCAGGGCTTGGGGTCGAACCGATGGCCTCTCCGGCGGCTTGCCGAACTTACAATGTTTTACTGTCAGAAGGCCGGCGCGTAGGTCTGGCATTGCTTCCTGTCTAGATAAGGCGCCGAGATGACGCTTCTCGAAATTTCTGGTTTGGCAGTGGAAAGGGGCGGGGCCTGTATCTTAAAAGGAGTCGAGCTTCAGGTTGCGGCTGGAGAGATTGTGCAGATTGGCGGTCCGAACGGTGTGGGAAAGACAACGCTGCTCAGAACAGTTGCAGGCTTGCAAGATCCCCTTGAGGGACACGTTAAATGTGATCCTGACAGCCTTGCATATGCGAGTCATAACGATGGTGTAAAATCGGCACTCACCGTAGAGGAAAATCTTGAGTTTTGGGCTCGAATTTATGGGAAGACTGTGTCGAATTGGGTTTTCGACGCGTTTGATTTAAGACAGTTGCGACGCCGACTTGCAGCAACTTTGTCAGCTGGTCAGTCGCGACGACTCGGCCTTGCCCGGCTCGCGGTCATTGAACGAAAATTGCTTCTTCTCGACGAGCCAACAGTGTCATTAGACCGAAAATCGGTTGCCCTTTTTGCCGATTTTATTCTCAAGCATCACCTTGCTGCAGGGGGCGCGGCATTAATTGCCACGCACATTGACATTGGAATTGAGATGCCTTCGATCGATCTGGAGGAATTTGTTCCTAACGAACCGGTAGCTGCTGGCGGCGACGAGGCTTTTCTATGATCGCCCTATTCTGGCGAGATTTAAAGCTTGCAGTGCGTGCTGGAGGCGGCTTTGGTCTCGCGTTGGCATTTTTTCTGATTGTCGTCGTTTTGGTGCCGTTCGCAGTTGGGCCCGAGGCGGAATTATTGGGCCGAATTGCGCCTGGGATACTTTGGATTGGAGCGCTGCTTGCCGCGCTGCTTTCCCTTGATCGGATTTTCGCACTGGACTACGAGGATGGATCGCTTCTCCTCCTCGCCACATCGCCACTGCCCTTGGAGGGTGTTGCGCTATCGAAGGCACTGGCCCATTGGTTGACGACCGGTCTCCCGCTATCCGTATCAGCTCCACTACTCGGGTTTTTGCTTCATCTGCCAAGCCAAGCGTACACATTGCTATGGTTGACGCTTGTTGTAGGAACATTGGCGTTGTCGTTCATTGGCGCGTTCGGTGCAGCTTTAACTGTTGGTGTGAGGCGTGGGGGACTTTTGCTATCGCTCCTTGTTTTACCTCTTTACGTGCCAACCCTGATTTTTGGAGCGGAAACAGTTCGTCGGGCGGTTGAAGGGGCAGAGACGACGACAACGTTTCTGATGCTATGCGGGATAACCGCTGGAACATTTGCATTGTTGCCGTTTGCGGCTGCGATGACCCTGAGGATAAATCTTCGGTGAAGCAGCTTGCCGCGTATCAGATGACGGGATAGATGAAACATATGTCGATCTGGGAATATGCTAATCCGAAGAAGTTCATGCGGACCACAACGCCCGTGTTGCCGTGGTTGTTTGTTAGCTCCGCGGTGCTTCTGCTTGTGGCTCTGATCTGGGGCTTTTTCTTTACGCCTGAAGACTATCGGCAGGGATCGACAGTAAAAATTATCTATCTTCACGTTCCATCTGCGCTCATGGCGATCAATGCTTGGCTTATGATGTTGGTGGCCTCACTCATCTGGCTTGTAAGGCGGCATCATGTAAGTGCCTTGGCCGCCAAGGCCGCGGCGCCGGTAGGTATCGCTATGACAATAATCGCGCTGCTAACTGGCGCGATTTGGGGAAAACCTATGTGGGGGACCTATTGGGCGTGGGACCCGCGCTTGACGTCTTTTTTGATCCTGTTCCTCTTTTACTTGGGTTATGTAGCGCTGTGGTCGGCTATCGAAGATCCTGATACCGCGGCAGATCTCACGAGCGTCCTGTGCATTGTTGGATCAGTTTTTGCGCTCCTTAGTCGCTATGCAGTCAATTTCTGGAATCAGGGGCTCCATCAGGGGGCGTCACTAAGTTTGGACAAGGAAGAGAATGTTGCGGATGTATTCTACCATCCTTTGTTGCTTAGTATCGCTGGTTTTGTGATTTTGTTTCTTGGGCTTGTGCTGCTCCGAACCAGATCGGAAATTAGGATGCGTCGAGCCCACGCTCTGCGCGCCCGTGAGAGGAGACGAGATGGTTGAGCTCGGTGATTACGCGGTCCCGGTTTTGGGCGCATACGCTGTGACCTTCGTCGTTTTGATCGTCCTCGTTTATTGGAGCTGGCGCCAGTCTGTGCAGTCAGTCCGTGATTTGGAGGATGCGGAAGGGGGAAATGGTGAGCCGTAGGGTCCCTTGGTTAACTGTTGTTCCGCTTCTGATATTTGCATCTGTAGGCGGCCTGTTTGTTGGTGGAATGTTCTGGACGGATGGGGACGAACTTCCTTCCACGCTGATTGGGCAGCCAGCACCCGACGTGCCGGAACAAGGATTGAGCGGAAAGACGCTATTCTTACAAAGCGATCTTAGTTCAGGTTCCGTCACGCTTGTTAACTATTGGGCGAGTTGGTGCCCTCCATGTCGGGCAGAGCACCCGACGCTAGAAGCACTCGCAAGCGAGGGCATCCGAATAGCGGGTGTCAATTTCCGGGACCAAGAAGACGACGCGCTGGAGTACCTCGCCAATGAGGGGGATCCATTTTTTACTCACGGTTTTGATCCACGAGGGCGCACGTCGATCGACTGGGGCGTAACCGCCCCGCCTGAGACATTTATCGTGGATGGTACGGGAACGGTGCTGTTTCGATTTGCAGGGCCATTGATCGGCGCCGACTATGAACAGCGGTTTCTGCCTGCGATACGTGAAGCTCTGTCAGCTGACTAGCTTTTTACACTGGTTCGTGCTGGACCAAGCGACTCTCGAAGTACGAGCGATGTATGTAACTCGACTGACCGATAGGGAGCCGAGTTTGTGATCATTTTTGCGAGAAGTTCCGCTGCTGCGCTGCCCATAGCCCTATGGGGAACATGGACTGTCGAAAGCGATGGAAAGGCAACCTGACCGATCTCGATGTCGTCAAATCCGGTTATCGATATTTGATCAGGAACCCGTATATCTAACTCACGAGCGCGTTTGAGTGCGCCAACAGCCAATACGTCGTTTCCACAAATGACTGCAGTGAGAGAAGGGTGTTGTGCAATTAGCTCTTCGAAAGCAGCGGAGCCTTCATCCACACCATAGTCCGTTTCGATTATGCTCAAATTTTCTGGCGAGACCGAACGCTCGTGAAGTGTCAATCGCACCGCGTTCAATCTCTCCCGAGCCCGGTCGTTGTTCTTTGTATGAGCGGATATGACGCCAATATGACGATGACCATAATCGAGTGCGGCATCTACGATTTGTCTCATCGCAGTAAGGTTGTCGAAGCCGACCGACGGAATACGAGAGTGGGGATTGAGTGACCATGCTGCGACTGTCGGGATTTGATGGCGTTCGAGGAATTCCAGTATTTTCAGGTTTCTATCGTGCCCAATCAGAAGAAGGCCATCTGCGCCCCTCGCTACAAGAGACCGAATTTGTTCTTCTTCAATGTCTGGATTGTAAGATGAACTAGCGACAAGCAGTGTGAAGCCGTGGTCATGTAGCCCTTCTTGGAAGGCTTGGAGGCCGCGCGCGAATATTGCGTTTTCCATCGTCGGGATGACGGCTCCGATTGTATTTGTGCGCTTCGCGGCCATCACCCTTGCGCCGAAATTGGGAACATATCCGAGCTCTGAAATCGCGCGCTCGACTTTGTCTCGCGTCTTTTTGTTTACCTTTTCAGGTGTGTTTATGAATCGCGACACGGTCGCGGTTGAGACACCTGATCGGCGCGCGACGTCAACAAGAGTGGCTATGTTCTTTTGGTTCATTCAGGCAAAAACCTTGATCTCAATCCAGATTATTTGAGGTAAACATGAGGTTGCGACCTGAAAATGTAAAGGCTTGCATTGTGGGTGTGTAAGCGCTTACATTTACTGGGAATCGCGTTCTGCGTTTCGCAGCACGACTGGTGCTCCGAGGCGGAAGGAATGCTTCAAATAATTGAGGAGCCCGAAGTCATGTCTCGCACTTACCTTAAAAAAGCATCACTCACATCGACTTCTCATGCGGCAGACGTGAGTGATATTGTGCAGGGGATCTTGAGAGACATTGAAGAAGGTGGCGATGCGAAGGCGCTCGAATATGCCACTAAATTTGATAAATACGACGGCAATGTCATCCTTTCAAAAGAGGAAATTGCAGCAGCCTGTGAACTTGTTCCTGAAAAGTTGA
Source organism: Marivivens sp. (assembly GCA_017643845.1). GTDB lineage: Bacteria > Pseudomonadota > Alphaproteobacteria > Rhodobacterales > Rhodobacteraceae > JAEPMR01. The sequence goes on from JAEPMR010000013.1 coordinate 36,503, forward strand.
AGGCGGACATCAGATTTGCTCATGACAATGTCCGGAGATTCGCTGAGGCCCAAAAAGGCACGGTGATGGATATTGAGATTGAAGTTGTTCCGGGGCTTACTGCTGGGCAGAAGGCAATTCCAGTCGATGCCGCGGGCTGTTACATTCCGGGTGGACGTTACAGCCACATTGCCAGTGCGATTATGACAGTAACGACTGCCAAAGTCGCTGGCTGCGGTCATATTATGGCCTGCTCTCCGCCTCGCCCGGGCGTCGGAGTCGCCCCTGCGATCATCTATGCTGCAGATCTTTGCGGTGCGGACACCATCATGGCAATGGGCGGCGTTCAGGCGGTTGCTTCAATGACATTTGGTCTGTTTGGGATGCCAAAAGCGAATATTCTCGTGGGCCCTGGCAATCAATTTGTTGCAGAGGCGAAGAGGATCCTTTTTGGGCGTGTCGGGATTGACATGATCGCAGGGCCGACTGACAGCCTCATCCTAGCAGATAGAACTGCTGACCCATTCATCGTGGCCACCGATCTCGTCTCTCAGGCTGAGCATGGTTATAATTCACCGGTCTGGCTCGTTACCGACGATCGTCAAGTCGCTGAAGAGGTCATGCGACAGGTGCCGGATCTAATTGAGGACTTGCCCGAGCTAAATCGTGATAACGCTCGCGCGGCGTGGAAGGACTATGCCGAAGTGATCCTATGCGATGATCGCGAAGAAATGGCTGCGACTTCCGACGAATATGCGCCGGAACATTTGACCGTTCAGGCCGAAGACTTGGATTGGTGGCTTCAGCGGTTGACGTGCTATGGCTCGCTTTTCCTCGGAGAAGAGACGACGGTATCTTTTGGGGACAAAGCCTCAGGGACCAACCACGTATTGCCAACCTCACGAGCAGCGAATTACACGGGTGGACTTTCGGTTCATAAATACATGAAGATTGTTACTTGGCAGCGCGCGACGCGCGAGGGCGCTAAGCCCGTCGCAGAGGCGACTGCTCGGATTTCGCGTCTCGAAGGAATGGAGGGACATGCGCGAGCTGCAGATGTTCGGCTTGCCAAGTATTTCCCTAATGAGACTTTCGATCTGACATCTCATGAATGATACGGGCGCGCTCTTTGATTTGAGTGGGAAAACCGCCCTGGTGACTGGGGCGAGCTCTGGTCTGGGACGCAGGGCAGCTCAGGCATTGGTCGCTAGTGGTGCAACAGTTGTTGGTCTGGCGAGGCGTTCCGAGACATTGCAGGAATTGAAGGAAGACCTTGGGAAGGGATTCGAACTAGTTGTCGCTGACCTAGGAGGCGGCGCTGATTTTGCAAAAATATCTGAAAGGGCCTCGGAACCGTTTGGAGCGCCAGATATTGTTGTCCATGCTGCAGGTGTTAACCTACGCGAACCTGTGGACGTCGTGGATCAGAAAAGCTGGGATGCTACGATCCATCTCAACCTGACAGTGCCGTTTTTCCTAAGTCGTGCACTCGTGGATCCAATGGCTAGGAAAGGGTGGGGACGCGTCATCACGTTTGCTTCGTTGCAGACCTATCGCGCTTTTCCGAATAGCATCCCGTACGGAGCGTCGAAAGGCGGTGTCGCTCAATTGACGCGAGCCATGGCTGAGGCGTGGTCGGCCAAAGGAGTAATGGTCAACGGGATCGGGCCAGGGTTTTTTCCGACAGAGCTGACGCAACCTGTTTTTGATGATCCGCAGAAATCAAAGAAAAATGCGGAGCAGACCTGCATTGGTCGGAACGGTAAAGTTGAGGATATTGATGGCCCTCTGGTGTTTCTCTGCTCACCAGCCTCTGACTATGTAACAGGGCAAATATTAATGGTGGATGGGGGGTTCAGCGCGAAATGAAGGCTTTGGTCTATGAGGGCGTCAGAACAGTTTCCTTGCGCGAGGTGGATGTACCTGAACCGAAGGCCGGAGAGCACCTGATAAGGGTCGAGGCAGTAGGGATATGTGGGTCGGATATGCACGCCTATCTGGGGCACGATGAGCGTAGGCCGGCCCCCCTCATACTGGGGCATGAAGCCGCTGGCACTGTCGTCGGTGGGGCGTGGGATGGTAAGCGGGTCACTGTAAATCCACTTGTTACCTGTGGAAATTGTGATGCATGTCGAAGTGGTCAGGACAACCTGTGCGGCACTAGGCAGATTATTTCTATGCCTCCGAGAGAAGGGGCTTTCGCTCAGTATGTCACAATGCCCGAGCGAAATCTGGTGGAGATACCGAACCAAATTGATGTGAGGAAGGCGGCCCTCGTCGAACCAGTTGCCTGCGGATGGCACGCGACCAAAGTCGCCGAGCGAAGTGTCACGATCTCGGGATCGACGGCACTTGTTTTTGGGGGCGGCGCTATTGGCTTAGGTGCGGCTTTGAGTTTGGTAGCTCGCGGGGCGGCTAGTGTAAGGATTGTTGAGCCGAGCGAGCAAAGACGGATGTATTTGAGAGAAAGGACGGGTCTTGATGTCATTCACCCGGACGAACTTGGCGGGAAAGAACTGTTTGATTTGGTGGTCGATGGCGTGGGTTATTCCGGTACGCGGGAGGCGGCAAGCCTGCACGCGCGCCCTGGTGGCGTAATCGTTCATATTGGTTTGGGTGAATCCTTTGGTGGCTTGGATATTCGGCGGTTAACATTGCAGGAAATTACATTTGTGGGAACCTACACCTACACAGCTCACGATTTTCGCGAGACTGCTGAAGCCCTTTTTTCCGGGACTCTGGGTCCAATCGACTGGATTTCCACGCGTTCTCTTAGTGAAGGAGCAGCAGCCTTCGCCGAACTGCTAGAGGGAAGATGCGAGGCACCAAAGATTGTTCTTGAACCATGGATGGATTGAGCGAATTGCCGAATTTGGTTCTCGGCGAGGCAGGTTTGTTCCTTTGAATACCGCATGAATCTCGAACCAAATAAAAAAACGCGAGTAACTATGAGTTTTGACAACAAGGACCAGAAACTGGAGTGATCACATGAACCTAGCAAAGAAGATCGTCGATGACTTCGTGTCGAACGACGTAAGCTTCATAACGACTGTGCCATGCAAGCAGCTGGCGTCCGTTATCGATGAAGTGGAAAATAATGACTCCATTTATCACATACCTGCAAACAAAGAAGATGAAGGTATCGGTTTGTGTGCAGGGGCATTCATGGGCGGAAAACGCCCTGCCATTATTATGCAGAACACTGCCATCGGTGTGACAATAAATACATTGGTGACACTCACCCAATTCTATCGCATGCCGTTGCCAATGTTGATTTCCTATCGGGGTGAGTTGGGCGAACCGGTCGCCTGCCAAGTCGAGATGGCTGTGCATACCAAGGCGCTATTAGCCCAGCTTAACATCCCAACATATCACTTCCATAGGTCGGATGACGTTGAGGAATTCGACCGTATCTTGAAATATACGTTCATGGCCAACAAGCCCGTGGCCATTTTGACTGATGCTACATTCTGGGGAGGCTATTGATATGCGTCGCGCTGATATCTTGAGAGAAGTTGCTCCGCTTTTGAGAGAGCACCTGACCGTCTGCAACATCGGCATCCCTAGTCAGGAGCTGCATGCAATCGACGATCAGCCATCAAACTTCTATATGCTGGGTACGATGGGACTGGCGTCGTCAATTGGTCTTGGGCTTGCTCTGGCACAGGAAAAGACGGTCATCGTGATAGATGGGGATGGCTCGGTGTTGACCAATTTGGGAACACTTCCGACGATCGCAAATAATGAGGCACCAAATTTTGTCCTGATGATCGTCGACAATGGCAGCTACGGCTCAACCGGCGACCAGCCCACCTATACCGGGAAGAGGACTTCGTTGGCGGGGATCGCCAAAGCAAGCGGTTGTGAAAACGTCATTGAATGCGAGGCAAAGGACGTGCCTGAACAATTGGCCGCGGCTGTGGCTGCACGCAGAATGACGATCCTCGTTGCCAAATGCGAAAGTGGAAACGAAAAGATGCCGGTTATTACTATGGACCCGGTTGCTATTCGGGATCGTTTCATGTCGGCTGTGCGTGCATAGAACATGAGGAAAGTCAATTTCCAGTCCACCGAAGATGCTCGAACGCAAGCGCGGAACAGACTTCCTTGGATGGTTTTTGACTACATAGATGGCGCGGCGGGAAACGAGCATGGTGCTCGGCGCAATCGCCGCGCCTTCGAGCGAATGGCTTTCGAGACCACTATCCTGCAGAATGTCAGCGAGCGGTCGCTGGCAGTGTCGTTAGGGGGCAAGCAGGCGGCCCGCCCATTTGGGATCAGCCCGATGGGAATGTGTAACCTCGCGGCGCCCGGTGCAGATCGAATGCTGGCGCGTTTGGCTGCTCGGAATAATGTGCCGCTCGGTGTTTCAACCGTGGCTTCGACACCGTTGGAGGAGCTGATAACCGTTGCTGACGGAAATGCCTGGTTTCAGCTATATTTCAGCGGCGATGGTGAGGGAACTTTTCGTTTGGTTGAGCGTGCCCGATCCGCTGGATACGAGACACTGGTCCTGACCGTCGATGTCCCAGAAGTGGGGCGCAGGCCAAGAGAACTCCGGCATGGATTCCAGATGCCTTTCAAAATCGGACCAAAGCAGTTTTTAGATTTTGCCATGCATCCTAGGTGGTCTCTGTCAACGCTTGCTTCCGGACGCCCCGAAATGGCCAATTTCCAAATGGACGGGTTTTCTTTTGATCGAACTGAAAGCCGGGCCCGCGCGGATTGGGGGACGCTCTCGCGATTGCGTGACATGTGGAAAGGGAAACTCGTAGTCAAAGGCGTGCTTTCGGTGAGTGATGCCGTAAAGCTGAAGAACGCAGGTGTAGATGCGATTCAAGTCTCTAGTCATGGATCTCGTCAACTGGAAGCCGCAAGATCGCCAGTATTGGCGCTTGGAGACATACGTCAGGCGCTGGGAGACAGTTTTCCACTTTATTACGATAGCGGAATTCGGTCGGGCGAAGATGTCCTTAAGGCTATTGCCAGCGGTGCGGATTTCACTTTTCTAGGGCGGATTTTGCTTTTTGCGATCGCAGCAGGTGGTGAGGCTGGGCTCCAGAGGATTTGGGAAATTGTTTCCGCAGAGGCAGATATAGGCCTCGCGCAGCTCGGCCTGACCTCCATTGACAGGGGGTCATTAGCGGGGCGTCTAATTTCTGAGGTTTGATTTTCCTGCGCGCGGTTGATGTGCCGCGCGCAGGAAATTCTTCTTAGGAAGCTTTTGCAAGGTTGCGCAGCACGAAATGCAGCACGCCCCCATTTTCGATATATGTCTTTTCCACGGCCGTATCGATGCGGCACTTCAACATGATTTCCTTCGTGGCCCCATCAGAGAAAGTAATGGTGGCTGGAACTTCCTGAAGCGGTTCGACCGTCGTGAGGCCAGAAATACTTACAGTTTCACTTCCCGTGAGGCCGAGGCTCTTACGGGTTTCGCCGCCTGCGAATTCGAAGGGGATGACGCCCATACCGACAAGGTTCGAGCGGTGGATGCGCTCGAAGTTTTCGGCAATGACAGCTTTGACACCGAGGAGGGCGGTTCCTTTTGCGGCCCAATCGCGGCTGGAGCCCGCGCCATACTGTTCGCCTGCAAAGATAACGAGTGGAGTGTCCGATTCCTGATAGGCCATCGCAGCGTCGAAAATCGACGTTTGTTGACCATCGGGGCCGACGGTGTAGCCGCCCTCCACTCCATCCAGCATTTCGTTCTTGATGCGAATATTCGCGAATGTTCCGCGCATCATGACTTCATGGTTTCCTCGACGGGAGCCATATGAGTTGAATTCGCGGACAGGAACCTGACGCTCCACCAAATACTGACCAGCTGGTGTAGTGTCCTTGAATGACCCAGCGGGTGAAATGTGGTCAGTGGTTACCATGTCTCCAAGAATCGCGAGCACACGCGCATTTTCGATGTCACTGATCGATCCTGCCGAATGTGACATGCCTTGGAAATAGGGTGGGTTCTGAACATAGGTCGACGTCGCAGGCCAGTCGTAGGTTTCGCCAGTGCTCGTCTCGACAGCTTGCCATTTCTCATCGCCTTTGAAGACATCAGCATATTTGGCTTGGAACTGTTCGCGCGTAACAACTTTATTTACGAGATCAGATATTTCCTGATTGGTTGGCCATATATCTTTCAGATAGACGTCATTGCCGTCTTTGTCCTGACCAAGAGGCTCGGTCGTTAGATCGATATTCATATCACCGGCAAGCGCATATGCGACGACAAGCGGCGGAGAGGCGAGGTAGTTCGCGCGGACATCGGGGGAAATCCGGCCCTCGAAGTTACGGTTGCCAGAAAGAACTGAGGTGGCAACCAGATCACCACTGTTAATTGCATCAGAAATTTCTTTCTGCTGCGGTCCCGAGTTTCCGATGCAGGTCGTGCATCCGTAGCCAACCAGGTTAAACCCAATCGCGTCCAAATCCTCCTGAAGTCCTGCGGCTTCGAGATAGGCCGATACGACTTGTGATCCGGGCGCGAGAGAGGTTTTGACCCATGGCTTTCGATTGAGGCCGAGTTGACGAGCCTTGCGAGCGACTAGACCAGCGCCAATCAGAACATATGGATTTGATGTGTTCGTGCAGGATGTGATCGAAGCAATAACAACCTTTCCTGACGACATAGTGTAGCTTTCGCCTTCCACAGCGACCGTCTTATCAAGCGGACGCTTGAAAGTTTTTTCCATCTCCTGAGCAAAAGCTTGCTTAGCATTTGTTAGTGGCAAATAGTCTTGCGGGCGTTTCGGACCGGAAATGGCCGGAACGATTTCAGACATATCAAGTTCGAGAGTGTCGGTGTAAATCGGATCATAGTCCGCATCTCTCCAGAAACCGTTGGCCTTGGCATAGGCTTCGACGAGGGCAATACGGTCTTCTTCACGTCCTGTTTGGCGAAGATAGCGCAGTGTCTCGTCATCAATCGGGAAGAATCCGCAGGTCGCACCATACTCGGGGGCCATGTTGGCAATTGTCGCACGGTCGGCCAGCGGGAGTCGATCGAGGCCAGAGCCGTAAAACTCCACGAATTTCCCAACGACACCCTTCGCGCGGAGCATTTCAACGACCTTCAATACGAGATCGGTTGCGGTCGTGCCTTCCATCATTTCGCCGGTCAATTTGAAGCCGACGACCTCCGGGATGAGCATGGAAATCGGTTGACCGAGCATAGCGGCTTCCGCCTCGATCCCGCCAACACCCCAGCCCAGAACAGCAAGTCCATTAACCATTGTGGTGTGACTATCTGTACCGACGAGAGTATCGGGATAGGCGACTTCCTTGCCGTTCTGATCGGTATCAGTCCAAACGGTTTGAGCGAGGTATTCAAGATTGACCTGGTGGCAGATCCCAGTGCCAGGGGGGACGACGCGGAAATTGTTAAACGCGCCCTGACCCCATTTCAGGAACTGATAACGCTCCATGTTCCGTTCATATTCGCGGTCTACATTCATCTGGAACGCGCGCGGATTTCCAAATTCGTCGATCATAACCGAATGGTCAATCACGAGATCCACGGGATTGAGCGGGTTGATTTGCTGTGCGTCTCCGCCCAGCGACTTGATCCCGTCACGCATCGCGGCAAGGTCAACGACTGCGGGGACGCCTGTGAAATCTTGCATCAGCACGCGTGCTGGCCGGTAGGCGATTTCACGCGGGTTTTTGCCGCCGTTTTTGCCCCAATCCGAGAACGCGCGAATGTCGTCGGTCGATACGGAATAGCCAGCGTCTTCGAACCTTAGCAGATTTTCGAGAACGACCTTCAAAGCAGCCGGAAGTCGGGAAAATTCGCCTAGTCCGGCACTCTCTGCAGCAGGAATTGAAAAGTAGTCGATCTTTTGAGTTCCGACGCTAAGCGTCTGACGCGTTTTCGCGGTATCGGTGCCGACATTGATGGGCATTGGAGGGACTCCTTAGTCTGCCTATACTGAAGATTTCTAAGGCTTCTGCCCGATACAGTTGATGCATTCAAGGGGGCAGACAAGGTTTTTGTATACCATTGCACACATTTCAGCAAGGCTGAAACTTTTCTCTCATCGCGAATGATTGATTGGTATCCGTGGTCGAGGTGTCGTAGCTGTTAAGCCGCAGCAACAAGAGATGGTAATGTTCCGAATAGCCATATTTGTATTTTTGATCGTGTCTAAGGTCAGTACCGCCTTTGCGGACGACAATCCGGTAGTCATCGAGCTATTTACGTCTCAAGGCTGCTCAGCTTGTTTGCCTGCCGAGGAGTTGGTGCAACAAATTTCCACCTCGCAGGACGTAATCGTCCTCTCGTTTCATGTAGACTATTGGGACTATATCGGTTGGGCTGATGTTTTCGCAGACCCTGCGTATACGGAGAGACAAAAACAGTATGCGCGGGTTGCAGGACGACGGATGGTGTACACGCCTCAAATTATCATTCAGGGCGCTATAGAGGCGTCGGCAAGCCGTCCGATGGAATTGATGGCAACACTTTCGGATGAACGTGAAAATACTTCGAAGACGGGCATGATGATTGACGCGATCAATGGCGAATTGGTTCTCCGGTCGTCTAAGTTAGACAGAGCAGATGGGGGCATGATGGACATTCAACTCGTCCGTTATCTGCCCGAAGCGACCGTTGACGTGAGCGACGGGGAGAATGCTGGGATGACATTGACGCATACGAACGTTGTCTATGAATGGTCAGTGGTCGGTTCCTGGAATGGTACGGAGCCTCTTCATGTCACCATTGGTCCTGATGACGGCAATCCTGCGGCCGTGCTAATTCAGGAGTCTGGGCAAGGTCGAATACTTTTAGCAGCAGAGTTAGAGTGAGTTATTGCGCCATCTACGATGAACCCAGAACCACTGCTCAGGATTATCTAACACTCGCTTTGTTAGGCGGTCAGTTATTTCTTTTGTCATCTGTACAGGTGTGGTGTGCTCGATTGGAGCTTCGATAATCGACTGAAATGTAATGCCGTCCTCCTGACGGATGTCGAAGAAAGGCAGAACCAGAGCATTTGTGCGAAGCGCTAACCTAGCCGCTGACACCGCCGTGGGGGCAGGAACTCCCATGAAATCTACAAGTTCACCGCCTGGCTCGTTCACATCGGTGAAAATTGCGCAAAGCCCGCCACCGAGAAGATGCTTGTTGAATGCGAAGGTTCCTTGCGGACCTTGCGGAAAAACCTGATCCAAGTGTTTCGCAAGAGTGTTTCGGTAGCGGTCATCAAACAGGGGGTTTGTGAATGGGCGATAGAGGCCGCCGACAGGATAGCCCATGTCAGACACGAGGCATGCACTTGCAAGATAGTTGCCGAAATGACCAGCCACCATCAGGATCGGTCGTCCTTCATTTCGCGCTTGATGGAGGTGCGATAACCCTTCGCCCTCCAATTTAGAGCCGCCTGTTCGAATATGGGCCTTGAAATCAATTGGGGAGTAGAACTCGATTAAAGTTCTGCCAAAATTTTCCAACACGTTCTTTGCAGTTTGACGTCGCGCACTCGCTGTCATTTCGGGGAAAATCAACGCCAAATTCTCTTCGGCACGCTTCTGGTAGCCTGCGATTGGTGCAAAATATGTGCTCATAACATGCGCGAACCACTCAACTCTTTTGGGAAAAGGCATCCTGTGGGCTCGAGTTACCAGCGCGTCGAATATTGCGACGCTTGATTTGTCTAGGATACGGTTTCTAAGTGAGCGTTGAGTGCTGTTCATCGGTTGGATGAATATTTGCTTAAGTGACTTCCCGCAAGAGCGTGCAGGTCCGCTAGCTTGTCGAAACCAAATGCAATTTAATTTCTCCATTCGCGAGCATGGCCTGTATCGATGCGATCAAGGAATTTTGTGCAGCCTCGCCTTCATCCGCAGGAGGTGGAGTAATGTCGGCCATTTCTTCTCTGAGCTGTTCTCCCATCCTTTTCGGAAGATTCTCGATGAGAAATTCGATGACTGATCCTTGGTCCGTACCGGAAGCTTCTTCATGTTTGAGGGCTTGTAACAGTGATGATTTTTCTACGCTGCGAGCAATCAGCGGTACATCGGACTTAGCAATTCGGGACGGAATCAGGTTGAAAGTAAAGATCTTGTTTCGAACGTCTTCGCCCAATTTGGGATCGGTCTCAGTTAATCCGGTCAAGATTTGTTCGCGTTGTTGGGGAGAGATTGTGCTGAGCAGTGCTCCGATCCTGCCCGAAACTAGGTGCAAATCACTGCTCGTGTCGTGATTAAGTTCGACGATGCCAAGAACTTCAATAATGAGGGGTCTGAGCAAGCTCTCTCCGCAGCGTTCTTGATCTAGCAATGACATCATGTAGGTCTTTCGCCGTGCGTCAGCGCCGTCCATCTCGTTCAAAAGTTTTGCCGCGACGTCGTTTGAAAGATTGTCCAGAATAAGCGCCGCGATCTCATCAGACTCGCCTTTCAAAATGTTCATGATCACTGGCACGGGCAGCGTGCGTAGCTTTGCTATGAGCATTTCAAATGGAACATCGGTATCATCTAGTTTCAGCTGTTTCCTGAGACTGGGTGATAAATGGTTCGAGTATTTCTCTAGGGTGTCGGAGTAGGGTCGAGCGGCAAAGCTGGTTGAATCGAGAGTGTCAACGAATTTTCCAATGACGAACTCGAGTTCATTTTTTTCAATCAACGAAAGGGATTTCATGGAATTGATTAATTCAAATTGTGCCCGTTCAGAAAATGAATTGAGGGTTTCTGGAGCCCAGTCATCAAGGAACAATTGGGTTAAAATCGCTGCTGCGCGTTTATATTTTTGCCGGTCGAGCTCGGTGTCCACGGTGCCCCCTTCGATCTGGATCGAGGCGAGCTTAGTTCAAACTCCTAAATAGAGTGTTTTTGTCGTTGAAATCAGTGGAGTGGGTGGTCGTTGCGGCTTAGTCTGATTGATAGCTGCCGCAATGCATCAACCAAATCTGAAGGCAGATCGTCGAGCGGCTCCGTCAAGTGGTGAATCTCGGTTAGAAGTGAAAGCAGTTGATCTGCTTCCATTTCTGAGAACTCCCTGTCTTTTCTAGCGAATCCACCGAGCGAATGGCTACTTTCGCCATGCACCGAGCCAACTATGCCGTATTTTAGGCCGTGGCTTGCTGCCCGAGCAAGCACCTGCCGGGGATCTTGCTCCGTTGCGAAAGAGGACCATTGCCGGAGCCCGGTCGAGGAAACTGCCCAGACCACTGTTGGATCAAAGAGCAACAACCCGTCCTTTGCGTATTCCGTTGCCCAGGCTTGTGGGTAGGTCTGGATAAGATAACGAGGTGAGTGTAGAGAGATATTCAGGCCAAGAGCGTAGCCTTGAGGGCTGATTTCGACCAGAAGTTGAAGTATATTCTGAATTTTCTGTGCAGTGTTCATATAAATTTTCGCGCTATGGTTGTATAACGTCTCAAATTTACCGATTTTTTACAACGGGACTTTTTTCAATTTGAGTATGTCTTTAGGTTAGTGGCAACACGTTCCTTGAAGGTATCCGATTTTCATGATCACAGAAGCCGCTTCTAGTTTGTTCGCACGGCTTGCGCCTGCCGGATACCACATTGCATTGCGGATTGGGTTCGCGTTCCCCCTAGAGGATGTGAATCATTTGTCAGATGCTTGGGTGCAACACTATACGACGCATCGCTTCGTTCTGACCGATCCTGTGCTTAGGTGGAATTATGCCAACATCGGTACAAAGCGTTGGTCTGAAATCGACATTTCAAATGATAGTAATGATGTTATCGGCCAGGCAAAACAATTCGGTATGAATTTCGGCGCTGCCGTTTCCGTTTCCAGCGGAACACAAAGTGGACAACGCTCATTTGGCATGTTCGCGCGGCGTGATCGAGAGTTCCTTGATGAAGAACTTTTATCTCTGTTTGAAGGTGTCAGGCAGTTGCATGATCAGATGTCTCCTCCTCAAAACCTGACAGATGCAGAATTACAGGCAGTGCGCATGTTGCGTGACGGTATGAGGTTAAAGCAGATTGCCCATGAGCTTGATATATCCGAGGGTGCAGTCAAACAGCGACTAAAGAACGCAAAGGGAAAGCTGGGGGCCAACACCAGCGTCCAGGCGGCGTCTCTTGCGGAAAACTATGGTTTGATATAGGCGATGCGGCCGCTAATGGGCCGCATCACATTACATTAAATCAAGCGCCAAATACACGCTTGAAGATCGTGTCGACGTGTTTGGTGTGATAGCCGAGGTCAAATTTCTCTTTGATTTCTTCGGCACTCAAAGCCGCGCAAACCTCATTATCAGCCAGAAGTTCGGTCTTAAAGTCAGCTCCGGATTCCCATACCTTCATCGCGTTTCGTTGTACCAAGCGATAAGCGTCCTCCCGGCTCACGCCTGCCTGCGTCAGTGCCAGCAAGACCCGCTGAGACATGACCAGACCTTTGAACTTGTTCATATTGGCGAGCATTGTTTCCGGATAGATGACGAGGTTCTCAATCACGCCGGCGAGACGATTCAACGCGAAGTCGAGCGTAATCGTGGCATCAGGTGCAATTCCCCGTTCAACTGATGAATGAGAGATGTCCCGCTCATGCCAGAGTGCAACGTTCTCCATTGCGGGAATGACCGTCATGCGCACAAGTCGCGCGAGACCAGTGAGGTTTTCCGTCAGTACCGGATTCCGCTTGTGCGGCATCGCAGAAGAACCTTTCTGCCCTTTTGAGAAAAACTCTTCTGCTTCCAAAACCTCTGTACGCTGCATGTGACGAATTTCGATAGCAATGTTTTCAATCGAGGATGCAATTACGCCCAGCGTTGCAAAGAACATTGCGTGCCGGTCACGCGGGATAACCTGTGTTGAGATCGGTTCCGGCTTCAGTCCGAGCCTGTCGCAGACATGTTCCTCCACAAATGGATCAATGTTAGCGAATGTTCCGACAGCTCCTGAAATCGCACCTGTCGCGATTTCTTCGCGCGCATTTTTTAGCCGCGCGAAGTTTCTATCCATTTCGGCGTAGAACCTGGCGAATGTTAGCCCCATTGTTGTGGGCTCAGCGTGAATTCCGTGCGAGCGACCAATACGTACGGTCATCTTATGTTCGTGCGCGCGTTTCTTGAGCGCGGATAATACACGCTCCATATCGGTTAATAATATGTCAGCGGCTCTAACCAGCTGAATATTGAGGGTCGTATCAAGCACATCTGAGGAGGTCATACCCTGATGAACGAAGCGAGCCTCATCATTGCCGATTATTTCCGCGAGATGGGTGAGAAACGCGATCACATCGTGTTTCGTGACCGCCTCGATCTCGTCAATCCGGGCGACGTCGAATTCAGTGTCTTGTGCTTTCCAGACCGCCTTGGCGTTCTCGTGCGGGATGACCCCTAGTTCCGCTTGTGCGTCACACGCGTGAGCTTCGATTTCATACCAGATTTTGAATTTCGTCGAAGGTTCCCAGATATTGGTCATCTCTGGGCGGGCGTAGCGGGGTATCATTGCGGATCCTTTTACATGGCCGTTGGGATTACGAGAGGCCTATACGCGGCGCTGCAGGTTGGGACAAGCGTTGTGCCAACTCGTGCTGCGCGATATGCATCTGCGAGAGCGGATTTATAGGTGGCGGACGAAAATTGGAACTTCTGGGACTAAGCGACTTTGAGGGGGCATGGCGATTGCGCCGTGAAATCTTTGATCGCTCTAGCGGTTCCCGTATCGAATTTGTCGGCGAGGCCCGTTTTCAGGCGAGTGGTGTCGAAACGTTGAGCTATCTGGAGGGAGGATTGCTAACGATGCCAGGACAGCAGCCAATTGTGGCGACGCGGCAGTATGTCTGGAAAAAGTCCAATCAACAGATAACGGTATGCTACGCGGATGGAAGCTATTTCCACAGCTTTACCCCTGCCGGATACAGTGAAGGGACGCAGCATGTTTGCGGCAACGATGTCTATGGTGTCGTCTATGATTTTTGTGAGTGGCCGAAGTGGGTATTTACTTGGGAAGTCGTCGGACCGCGTAAGGATTATCGATCCGTCACTGTCTGTGAACCAATTGAGTGATTGCGCAACCAGCCTTGCGCCCAAGGTTTTAGTGGTGCAAGAAATAGCAAATAAACTAGGAAAGGGAGCGGCAAATGTCCCTCACGATGAATGATAAAGTCCTTGCAGAGGTATTCGGCCCGTCTGAGGGGGTTGGCCTACGCGTCAAGCAAGCGGCCTTGGTTATTTTTGGTATCGCAGTTTTGGCGATTGCAGCAAAAATCCGTGTTCCGATGTGGCCGGTCCCGATCACGATGGGGACTTTCGCAGTGCTGACAATCGGTGCGGCGTATGGGCCGCGTCTCGGGTTGGCGACTATGGCCGGCTACCTTTTGGTCGGGGTGATGGGTTTCGATGTGTTCGCAGGTTCTTCGGCAGAGGTTAGCGGATTGGCGTATATGATGGGGGGCACCGGTGGGTACCTCGTAGGATATGTGCTCGCGACAGTCGCGCTTGGCTATGCCGCTCGTCGGTCTTGGGACAGGACGCTCTTAGGCATGGCGCTCGCTCTGATCGTTGGAAACGTGCTAATCTACCTTCCTGGTCTGGCCTGGCTTTCCGCACTCTATTCTGACGCTTCATTCTCCCAAATCTTGGCTTGGGGGCTCACTCCGTTCTTGGTGGGCGATGTGCTGAAGTTGGCTTTGGCGGCATTGTTAGTTCCGGGAATTTGGACGCTGATTGGTCGCGCTCGCACCTAATTGGGGCGCGTTTGAATATTAATTAGGCGCGGACATTTGTTCGCGCCTTTTTCTTTGGGGGTAAAGATGAAAACCTTGGTTGTTTGTTCAGGCGGTTTGGACTCCGTTACCTTGGCTCATCTTGTCCAAAAAAACCATGAACTTGGTGGGCTTGTGTCATTCGATTACGGACAACGTCACCAAAAAGAAATCGGCTATGCAGAAGCAACTGCAGAGCGGCTCGGTTGTTCCTTCGATTTGATCGACTTACGCAACGTTGGTGCGCTGTTGTCAGGCTCGGCTCTGACAAGTGACTTAGATGTTCCAGATGGCCACTACGAAGCGGAAAGTATGAAACTCACGGTGGTTCCAAACCGCAATGCGATCATGCTGTCGGTAGCCTTTGGGATTGCATCCGCGCGCGATCATGACGCTGTAGCTATTGCAGTTCATGGTGGTGACCATTTCATCTACCCGGACTGCCGCCCTGAATTCATTGAGGCATTTCAAAGAATGCAGACTGCCGCCCTCGGTGAATTTGGATCAGTGACGCTGTACGCTCCGTTCGTTGAGATGAGCAAAGCAGAGATCGTCTCGGTCGGATCACGTATTGGTGTTCCCTTCGCGGAAACGTGGTCGTGCTATAAAGGCCTTGCAAACCATTGCGGACGCTGCGGAACCTGCGTGGAGAGGCAGGAAGCGTTTTCAGATGCGAATGTGATAGATCCAACGCAGTATGATGACCCGAGCTTCTGGCGTGGACTAGTGTAATACGTGCGGCTTCTAGGTGAGGCCATCATCGAACATGGCGGCGTCCTGTGCTGCCCGTCTGATAGCATTTGATTTGTGGACCGTTTCCATAAACTCTGCCTCTGGGTCACTGTCGAAAACCACACCACCGCCAGCTTGAATATAGAGTTTTTGATCCTTTAAAACGGCTGTCCTGAGCGCGATACACATGTCCATATCGCCATTCGCCGAAAAATAACCGACACCGCCGCCATAGACACCTCTCTTTTCTGGTTCGAGTTCGTCGATGATTTCCATGGCGCGTACTTTGGGAGCACCAGATACTGTACCAGCAGGCATGCCAGCAAAAAACGCGGAAAGTGCGTCATGTTCAGGTGCAAGCTCTCCAACGACATTAGAGACGATATGCATCACATGGCTGTATCGCTCGATAACGAATTCTTCTGTCGGGCGGACCGAACCGACCTTTGCGACACGTCCAACATCGTTGCGCCCGAGGTCGAGAAGCATCAAGTGTTCGGCAAGCTCTTTTTGATCTGCCAAGAGATCCTTTTCGTTCTGGATGTCTTCCTCTGGTGTCGCGCCGCGCGGCCGCGTTCCGGCAATAGGGCGAATTGTAATTTCATTTCCGAACACTCTGACAAGGATTTCAGGACTTGCGCCGATCACCTGAAATTCGCCGAAATTGAAAAAGAACATAAACGGCGAAGGATTTGTTCGGCGCAACGACCGATAAAGTGCGAACGGCGTTTCTTGAAACTCCTGCGTCCAGCGTTGTGCGGGGACAACCTGAAAAATATCACCTGCTCGGATATAGTCTTTTGCTCGCTCGACAGCGGCAATGTACTCCGATTTTTCAAAATTGGAGGTAGTTGGCACAAGTGATTTCGAGTTGTTCAAAGACCGGCCCGAGGCGGGCAGGGGGCGTTCGAGTGCTCTTTGAGCCGACTCGACCTTGGCGCAGGCATCTTGATACGCGCGTTCCGGGTCTTTGTTTCCAGCGGCCCAAACGGGTGCAACCAAAATTACGTCACCTTTGACACCATCGAGTACGGCGATCAGTGAGGGGCGAAGAAACATGCCGTCCGGAAGACCAATTGGATCCGGATTTATGTTTGGAAGGTGCTCAACCAATCTGATTGTGTCATAGCCCAAATAACCAAAGAGCCCGGCAGCAGCAGCTGGTAAGTCTGAGGGTAATTCAATCCGGCTTTCGTCTAGGAGGGAACGCAGTGCGTCCAGAGGAACGACTTCCTCGCGCACAAAGCCATCAGGGTCGCTAACAATATTCCGGTTGATGTAGCTTGTTTCCCCTGAACATTTCCAGATTAGATCGGGCTCCATCCCGATAATGGAGTATCGTCCACGCACTTCTCCCCCGGTTACGCTTTCCAGCATGAAAGCGTTGCTCCCGGAGCCGTTCAACTTGAGCATGATCGAAACAGGTGTGTCGAGATCCGCGGCCAAACGCGTGTAGACGACCTGGTTTCGCCCTGCTTTGAAATTGGTTTCGAATTCTTGTTGTGAAGGATGCATTGCCATGCTTCTGCCTATTGGAAATTGGCATGAACCGCACGTACAGCGGCATCATCAATTCGAATTTCAGTTTCGCGGCGAAGCGCGGCCACAACTCGCTCAAAAAGGTCCTGAGCGATTGAGTTCGCATGCCTTTCACCAAGCGCGGTTGAAAGTGAGACCACATCGGGGTCGGCGGTATCTGGAGCGCGTATTGCGTCGACCCGTGCGACAATCTGTGTTGCTCCGTTATCGATGACTGAAACGTCACCGATTTCGGCGGCAAAAACTTCAGTCACGAATTCTGGCGGCGTGCCTGCTACAAAGCCCCGTCTTGTCAGGTCGGATTCCTGATTTGGAACAAGGCCAAGGCTTTCGAAGCTGGTGAGCGGTAAAATTTTGTCCGACAGATCTGTAGCCAACCGCTCAACAGCAGCGGCGCGTGCCGTCTCAAGCCATCCTGCGCGGACTTCGTCCTCCACCATAGAAAAGGGCTGCAGTGTTGGCGGGATAATCTCATCTACCCGCAGAGCGAAGATCCCCCCATCGGAAAGGTCGCCTAATTCCGGGTAGTCGCCAGGTTCCGCACTCCCCACGGCGATGCGGAAGCTTTCGTAATTCGCGGGACCATCTTTCGTTTCTTCATTCCAGTCGAGCTGTCCGATCTGCATTGGTGTGCGATCGACAAGGTCTTCGACAGTGGCACCTCCCGCAAGCAGATCGAGTACATTTTCCCTTTCTGTGTCGATGAGGCGACGGGCCCGAGAACTTGCGATTTCATCACGGAGCATCGAAGAGACATCTTCGAGTGATTGGCTCTGGGCTTCGATAATTGCGTTCACACGGAAAATTGCCACCCCCAACTCGGTCGCGAGAGGCGCTGTCACCGATTGAAGTGCTGTTGCAAATACGGCCTCGCCAGATGCGCCAAGATCCTCAATCGCCACATCTCCTAAGTCAATGTCTGACAGTGACAAGCCTCGTTCTGCCACAATTTCTTCGAAGCTGGCTTGCCCGCTATCTATTCGCTCAAAGGCAGAGTTGGCTGCGTCCTCGTCAAAGAACACCAAACGCTCGACCAGACGTTTTTCCGGTTGGTTGAATTCGGAAATCCGCTCTTGGTAAAGCGTAGCAATGCTTTCGGGATCGATCTCCAATGTCGATTGGTACATCTCTGGTGTGAGGATCGCGTAGGTGACTTTTCGTTCTTCTAGCGCTGTGAACTCGTCTGGGTTCTCGGCGTAGTAGGATTGCAGTTCCTCACTCGTCGGCGCAGGAAGCGGAGCGGTCAAAAGATCGGACGTTACCGTTGCCCAAGTGACTGCCCGTCGCTCACCCGCAAAATCGATCATAACATTTTTGTAAGTTTCCGACGGCGCAATGCCGGAAAGCAGGGCCGCCTGTAAAATGGTGCGCGAGATTTCATCTCTGAGCGATGTTTCAAATGTTTCTTCGGTCTCGCCCATCCGGCTGAGGGCATCCCGGTATGTCTCTCGGCTGAAGTTTCCGCTAAGGTCTCGGAATCCGTTTATTGCAAGTAGTTGATCACGAACATTTTCGTCACCCGCAGAAATTCCAAGGCGAGCTGTCTCGGCGTCCAGAACTCTTTCGAGGATGAGTTGATCCAGGACAAGACGATCAAGTCCCAATTGTTGCGCTTGGGTAAAGCTGATGGGCGAGCCGGATTGAGCCTCGAATGCGCGCAGTTGCGAATTCAGTTCACGGGCATACCGATTGATCGAAATGTCCTTTTCACCGACAGTTCCCAGCTTGCTTACGGTTCCTGTCAGGCCGGTCGCGCCGAAGCCCATAAGCCCGATGAAGAGAAGGCCCATGATAATCCAAAGAAAGATCTTTCCGCCGGTCTTCTTAGCCATTTCTCAACCCTATTATTTCGCAACGTCTGCGTGGTCCAAGCATGCTGTCTGCATATTCGGAGCATCGGCGGTCTGCAAGCGCATCGCTCTTCGGCAAAGGTGGACTCAAATCTGTATTCGATTTACTCGGTTTCAGAAAGTTGCAGTTTGAT
>JAEPMR010000014.1:0-41054 GCA_017643845.1 Marivivens sp.
GGCTACCATCCCGCCATGCGCGCCGCGACCGCTGGCAAAGGTCTCTCTGAATATCCAGTCTCGGAACTGTCGGATACGAGGTTCCTCGGATCGCGCCTCCGCATAGGCGACGGAATAGATCAGAACAGGCATCGTGACCGTATCGAAGAGCCGCACCAATCGCCCCGCGTTTACCGTATCCCGAACCATCGCATCATAGGCTAACGCCACACCCTGACCCTGTTCAGCGGCAGTCGTCGCCAGTTCACAGTTTGGAAACACGGGGCCATGCGGCATTTCGGTGACCCTTACACCGGCACGTTCGAACCAAACGCCCCACGCATCCATGACCTCGTCATACATCAGCGGCACCCGCAACAGATCGGAAGCCTCGCCGAGACTGTTCCGCGCGACAAACTCCGGTGCAGCCACCGGATATCTCAACGACTCCATGAGCGGCTCCACCACTGCACCCTTCACGGCACTTGCCCCCCAATGGATGACGATATCTGCGTCATTGCTTGAAAAATCACATGAAGGCGCCCCCTCGGAAACCCGCAGGCGCACATCCTCAGCAAACGGCAAATTCCCCAACCTCGGCACCATGAACCGCGCAGCAAACCCGGGCGTGCACAAAACACGCAGCGGCGCACCTTCGTGGCGCCCACGCGCAATCGCTGTAGACTGATCCAAATCATCTAGCAGAAATGTCAGACGCGACGCATATCCCTCGCCCGTTAGCGTGAGCCGCAGCCGGTTTCCGTCCCGCTCGAATAGTTTAGTGTCTAGATACTCTTCCAACCCCCTGATTTGATGACTGACCGCCGACGGGCTCAGGCACAATTCCTCTGCCGCATCCTTGAAGCTCATCACACGCGCGGCCGCCTCAAAAGCACGGACAGCGGCGAATGGTGGCAGACGGCGGGTCATGGCGGATGAACTCCTTTCAACAACGGATGAAAATACACCTTTTGCGCGAAAACTGGCTCAAGCTTACCATTTTTTGTGTCTCAATTCAAAAACACCAAAAGAGGCGGCCATGCCACTCCACCTACTCGCCGCGATTGCGCTGGCGATCCTCTCGACGATCCTTCCCGCGGGTTCCAGCTCCGCCGCCCCGCCAGACCCGTTGATTCCAGCCCGGCAGATCGCCGCGCTGGAACACTGGCTCGACCGGAACAGCCCGTGGCCGCGCAAACCAACCCCGCCACAATTTACCCTCGTAACCCCGGCACAAGCCCAGACCTTGAGCGGTCATGCTGGGCGACTTGGGCTCACGCCACGCGCATATTATGATCCTGAAAGCGCGACGATCACACTTATCACCCCATTCAATCCGCGCGACCCATACGACGTCTCCGTCGTGCTTCATGAACTGGTCCACCACCGGCAGCACGATGCCGCACATTGGTATTGCCCCGGAGCGCAAGAAAAATCCGCGTACGACCTGCAATCGCAATGGCTGTCAGAACGCGGCTTGCCCGACCGGATCAACTGGATCGCCGTCATCCTTGAGGCGGGCTGCACCCCCCGTGACATCCACCCAGACTGAGGGTGCCGCGCGCGCTGATTGTCTTGTCAGATGTCTCTAGCCGGCGCGTCATTCGCTCGCTGCCGCAGGTTATGTTATCTTAATGCCAGTCTTTTTTTCCAACACGTGCAGTCGCGCCATGCTGGTTTCCGTCCAGACATCCGTCCAACGGTAGAATTTTTCTACCTGCTTGTCCTTGGGCGGGATGATCACCCAATCTTGTTTTGAAACGGTGTAGATATGGACATCGGGTGGGCAGCGATTTGGCGCGTCTAGCGTTCCTACACGAATGAACCGAATTGCCTCGCGCAATCCGCCCATATTGTAGTTGCTCCATACGGCGACCCTGCAGCTCGCGCATCGGGCGATGGTCTGCCCTTTCCCGCTAGGCGTCGGCACATCGAAAGTTTCGACCTTACCCGATGTAACATGCACCCGATCCGTCTCATAAAGCGCATTCAACGCAAAGGCGGAGCCGGAGTTTTGCTGGCACCCTCCGCAATGGCAGCAATGAACCACCATCGGATCACCCGAAACCTGATACCTAAGCTGGCCGCAGGTGCAGCCGCCTTCATGAATTGGAAGATCATCGTTCATTATTTGCTCCCAGAACGAGGCGGCCGCACTCATCCGTTTTGTTCGGCGATACGACCTAAACGATCGTCACCACCAACTCCGTCGGTGTCTCCGAGCGGCATCCATCGCCGACCGGAGAACACGTTACCGCATGATCGACGATCTGGCGGAGAACCTGTTCTTCGACGCCTGCCGCACCGATTTTGACTATCAGTTTCATGTGCAACGGTCCCGCCTTTACCGGCGGCTCGATGCCGAATAGTCCGCGGTCGTCATACACGGTCTCGACAGAGACCTCGAGCGTATCTAGTTGAAGGCCCAACTCAGCGGCCCGCAATGCAATCCGTGTCGCGTCGCAGGTGACGAGCGACGCCCCAAACAGCCAGCCCGGTGACGGCGCCGTTGCACCGCCACCAACTGCCTCGGGCATATCGGTAACGACAGTGTGCCCGTTCTCACTACTCGCGCGGCACCGAAGCCCCCCTTCCATAACGGCGGTAATCGGGGCGCTCGTTGAAACGGCATCTTTTGGATTTTCCGTAAGGTAGGAAATCACATTCCCGACGGATGTTTGGATATGCTCTACTGACATTAAGGGTCCTCCACTATTGACCTAAAGTTTGCAGCTTACAATGAAGCGGCTGTGAATTTTTTTCATTCCTATGCGCCGACGATATCCGCCTTCAGCGTATCCAGAAAGCCCATGACCTCCCCGCCTTCGTCAGGCCCAACGCCCAGCTGCCCTGCGACGTTGACAACGATCTCGATAAACCGGGTCCAGTCCGCATCGGTAATGCCCATGCCTTTATGCGCCATCGCCATGTCGCGGCCTTTGTAATACATTTGCCCACCGGTCTCCCGAACAAGGTAGTCGATCAGCGATTGCAGGTCGCGCGCATTGGTGTCCTCGTTGCGGTTCGCCCAGAACCGCCCAAGCAATTCATCGGTCTGAGCCGTACCAACGACCATCGTTGCAAAGGTGGCGAGCGCGTCATAGCCGCCGAGCCTGTCATACAATGAAACTGTCACCTCTATTCCCTCCTGGTTGCATCGGAAATTAAAATTCGCTTGCCGTAGATAATGCCGTCGTGCAGAATTTTGGGAATTCAGGAAAAATCGACATTTGTTTTGCATTTTTGCACAAGGAAGGACTCTAACGATGCACTGGGACGATGCGCGCCTGTTTCTTGCATTCGCCCGAGAGGGATCTTTTAGCAATGCAGCCAAGCGGTTAGGCGTCCGTCACTCCACTGTATCGCGGCGCATCCATGCGCTCGAGAACGAGCTTGCGACGCCTTTGGTTGAGCGTAGTGCAAACGGGTACATTCTGACCAAAGCAGGTGAAGATCTCAAACTTTCAGCTTGCCGCATGGAAAAGGAACTGCTCTCGTTTGAGGCGCAAAGTGCGGGCCAGACCACCCAAGCCGCAGGCGATCTGCACGTCACCGCGATTGCAAATATGGCCTCTACGGTGCTTATGCCGATTTTCGCGAGATTTCGCGCTGACTATCCCAATATCCGGCTACGGATCGATGTCACGAACGATTCAGTGAGACTCACCCAGCGCGAAGCTGACGTCGCTCTTAGGCAGACGAATAACCCTGGCGAGACACTGATCGGCACGCGCCTGACGACGATTTCCTCTGCCGTTTATGGCGCCATTGAGTATTGCCAGGCTGTGAACTCAGGAAACGCTGAAGAAAAATGGGTTGGCGTGGACTGCTGCGACAATCATAGGAAATGGACCAGCGAGTCATGCCCTCAAACCGATCACGATTTCTGTGTTGACGAAACATCCCTAACAGCGGCCGCCCTACGCGAGGGGCTCGGTGTGGGGTACCTGCCCTGTTTCATGGGCGACACTGACCCAACATTGACACGTTTTCACGAGCCGCAGGAAAAGCACGATCTTGGCCTTTGGTTCCTCTATCACCGTGACCTGCGTAATACGAAACGGGTCACGGTCTTTCGAGAACATATGCAGCGCGAGATCACGGCGCTTGGTCCATTGTTCGAAGGCAAATCTATATCGACTGAAAATTTCTGAGCAAAGAAAAACCCCGCCGTGAGGCGGGGTTCTAAAAGCTCCTCACATCGCGCTTACATGCGGGACGCGACGTTCTCCCAGTTGACGAGATTGTCGAGGAAGTTCGTCAGATAGGCCGGCCGCTTGTTGCGGAAGTCGATGTAATAGGAATGCTCCCACACATCGCAGCCCAGCAGTGCGATCTGTCCAAAGCACAGCGGGTTCACGCCGTTCTCGGTTTTGGTGACAGCCAGCGAGCCGTCAGCATTCTTCACGAGCCACGCCCAGCCAGAACCAAACTGGCCGGCACCGGCAGCCGAAAACTGCGCTTTAAATTCATCAACCGAACCGAAGGCCTCAACCAATGCCTTTTCCAACTCGCCCGGCATCTTGCTCTCGCCCGGGCCCATCATTTCCCAAAACTGGTTGTGGTTCCAGAGCTGGCTGATGTTGTTGAAAATGCCGTTCTGCGCGACCGCACTCTTGTCATAGGTGCCGACGATGATCTCTTCCATCGACTTGCCGTCCCATTCGGTTCCGGCGATCAGCTTGTTGCCGTTGTCGACATAAGCCTTGTGATGGAGGTCATGGTGATATTCGAGGGTCTCAGCCGACATGCCCTTCGCGGCGAGCGCATCGTGGGCATACGGAAGATCAGGAAGTTCAAAAGCCATTGCAGCACCTCTTCTGTTGCGTCTGCAGGTTACATGATCCCCAGACGCAGCCGGGTCAAGGGAGCAAACCACTCAATTTTCACCGGAATGGACAGGCTAGAGCCAATCAATCCTATCTCTAAATGGGTTCCGTCTCGGAAAACGCTGGCGATGCTGCTCTAATAGGGCGCGCCCCTCTTCCAGTTTTTTCAAGGGACGGGTCAACGTGATCAACCGTTCCAGTGCCAGCGGGCGTTCCGGCGCGACTTCAACAGCTTGGCTCAAACTCTCCCAAGCCTCATCCAGTCGCCCCAACCGGCGTAACGCTGCCGCCTTTGACATTAGCAGTTGACCATCTTCCTCCACCAGATGAGGGTGATCCCCAAGAAGAGCAAGAATGGCCTCCTGCTCGTCGAGCTGATGCAACTGTTTCACGGAGGACATCAGCCCTTCGCGCGTTGCGGCACCTTCCGTATTTCCTCCTTTGACATATGCTTCCAGAACCGCTGCCATAATCCGGTTCACCACATCTGGAGACACATGCCGGTAATCCCCCCGCGACCAAGCGATCTTCGGATTGGACAGGGTCACAAACTCATATGACGGAAAGTAATCTACGCCTGCCTTGTCCCTTGTGAATTCATCAAGCGCCGCCCGTTGCACTGATTTCGAATAGGCATTTGCCACCAGCACATCCATGTCACGAAAGGTAGAAAGCAGCGGCACAGGCGACACCGTCACCAACATTTTGAGCGGCTTTTTGCGGTGTTTTAGCAGAAGTTGATAAAGCTCCTCCAAGCCATCCATTATCTGCTGATACGACAAAACCCTGAATTCAAACCGCTCGGGAAAAGCTTTGATCAACGGGGCCGGCGGCGAAACATTCAGAAACAGATCCAACTCCCTGTCATACCATGTCTCCACATAGCCCAGGGTCACGATCACCACATCCGCATCAAGTACCTGTGCCATGGCATCCAGGTACCTGTGCCGGAATGCCAATATTTCCTCCATCGGAAATTCCAGCTTCGCCATTCCCAATTGGCTGTCGCAATAACGCCCCTTTCCCAGCGGATAGATCAGCGCCTCGCCCGGGAACGTCTCGCGTTCGACGGCCCAGCGGATTTCATTCGTGACGGAGTGAATGGAATATTTGTTGAAGAAATTCGCGGCATCGCCGAGGCTTTCACCAATTTCGCCGAGCTCGAATTCGCGGCTCAAGACCCGTTTTCCCGCAGCCTCAAGAGATTTTTCGACGTTTCGCGCAAAACAAGACCCGATCGCAAAGATCGTATCGTCCGGCCCGATTTCAAAGGTTGGCCGCACATCTGGAGATGCCAGAGGATAGAGTCTTGTGCCGTCCCGTTCCGGTGACGGATACCTGCGCAGCCCGTTCGAGCGCGCTCGTGACATCGCTTCTGATGCACTAATCCGTTCTATATCTGGTTGCCTGTCCATCTCTTTTTGCCCCGCTCTGGCCTGCTTTTGCGCAGTGCTCTGAAAAAAGGCTACCACCGGAGGGACTCGTCATTCAAGAACTATGAGAACACCGCAACCTGAACCGACTTTGCTTTTTACAACCATAGGAATTTGGATTACGAAAATCAAAACAACGAAAAACAGGGTTTAGAGGTTATGTCGAACGCAGTTGCCGCCACGGTGCCAGATCTGTCTCACTCCATTGCGGACCGCATCACCCTGGTGGACGACGCCCTTGTAATTCCCCCTCCGAAAGACGGCCAGAACCGCTCCGTGCAGAAATCCGGCGTGCTGGATGCAGAGGGAATGCACATCGAAAACTCGATCACATGGCGTGGCCCTAATCAGGTCACCCATGCACCAGACAAACCGGCCGAAGAAGAGATCGAACATCTCGCCGGCACATGGATGTTCCTCGGACCGCTATTCGGACATTTCGGTCATTTTCTCGTAGAAAGCATCTCACGGATCTGGGCCTATGGCGCGCTTAAGGACAAGATTGATGGTGTGCTCTATGTCCCGAAATTCCAAAATCGCCCCGAACACGTGCTCTCAGTCTATGAGCCGTTCCTGAAGGCACTTGGTGTAGATACAAAAGTTCTCAACCTTTCCGAACCCACGCGCGTAGAGCGGCTATATGTCCCCCAGCAGGGCTTTGGAATGTTCCAGATGATCGAAGGCGCCCCTGAGTTCCGTGAATTCATCAATGCTCACGCTGGCGCAGACGTGGAGCCGAAAGGTGCGAAAAAGATCTACGTTTCACGCTCGGCTCTACCGCCGATCCGCGGCTCCATCATCGGAGAGAGAATTTTGGAAACGTGGCTAGAGGCCGAGGGGTATGAGATATACCACCCGCAAAAACACAACCACTTAGAGCAGATCGCGGCCTATAAAGCGGCTACCCACATAATCGCAGTGGATTGCTCACCATTGCACCTCATCGCGCTGGTCGGCAACGAGGCGCAGAAGATCGGGATCATAGCCCGCCGCTCCGGCGATCTGGATAAAATCTTCGCCCGGCAAATTCGCGCCTTTAAAGGCGCTGATGCCCACGCCTTTAACGCGTTAGAAAGAAACTGGATCGAAAACCACGCTACCCGCCCAAGCCGCACAAGTTGGGGCGAGGTCAACTTCCCCAAATTGCATGAGGCGCTACTGGCCGCAGGACTGATTTCAAACCCTGATCCCTGGCCCCCTCTTAACGATCATCAGATTGGAGAGCTCGTCGATCAAGTTGCCGAAGGCGTGGGAACACCGTTTAAGCCGTTTGAAAACTAGACGCACGGCACAGCGACTGCTGATGCCGTGCGTAACTTTTCCGCTGGGCAGTTCAGAAAGCCTCTACCGCTCCCGTCTCAGCACTCGTGGCCAGCAGGTCGAACATATACTGCCCGACCGAGCGGAAGCAGATGACGTGAATCGTCTCCGCATCGCTCATCCAGAACGCCGCCGCAGCTTGTGCCATACGGGTGCGACGCAGCTCCCCGGGGCCAAAGCTGTCAGGATGCATGTCCACAGGAGCAATCTTGGCAATCACATCCCGCGCGCTTGCGCCTTCAACCGCAAAGAACGCCCGCGCATCCGAGACATTCACCGCAAGGGAATGTGTCCCCGCAAGCGCCGCTTCAAGCGACGCAACAGCCGCATCCGCCTCGCCGTAAGGCACCAGCAACAGTAGCTCGTCGGGTGACATCCACGCCACGCCCTTGCCGTCGGCAAAAGCGATCTCGCGCGCCTTCGGCACTGCATGGCCGGTCGCAGCCTTCACCGCGCTTTTCAGCTTCGCCGCCGAAAGATCACCGCGCAGGGTGATCATTCCCTGAAGCCCTGCATCCCGTACACGGATCGAGGTGCCGCGCTCGGCGCCATTCATCACGCTCACCGCCTCAGACATTCTGCTTCTCCCCGTCCTTATCGTAGAAGACCTGATCAACGATCCGCGCCTTGACGGTCGTTCCATCCACCTTGCGGAATTCGATTACATCGCCCATCCGATCCGGCCCGTTATGGACCAGTCCCATCGCAATGCCTTTATTCAGCGTGGGGGAGTGATAGGTCGATGTCACACGCCCGATCGTATTCCGTTGCCCGTTCGAATTCAGCCCCGGCGCAACGGCATACGCTCCGTCCGGCAGAACCGAACCATCAAGCGTTTCAAGGCCAACCAGCTTCCAACGGTTCGGATCGGCCATGTGCGAACGCTCCTGCGCACGCTTGCCCAGATAGTCCTCTTTCTTCTTGGAAATGGCCCAGTTCAGATTGAGGTCTTGCGGGATCACCGTGCCGTCGGTCTCGTCACCGATCATGATGAAGCCCTTCTCGGCCCGCATGATGTGCAGGCATTCCGTGCCGTATGGCATTACGCCGAACTCTTCACCCGCCTCAAGCAGCATGTCCCAGAATGCGCGGCCTTGGCTCGCAGGCACGGCGATTTCATAGCTCAGCTCACCCGAGAACGAAATCCGGTATACCCGCGCCTTGATACCGCCCAGTTCGCCATCGGCCCACTGCATGAACGGGATCGCCTCTTTCGAGACATCCATGCCACCGATCTTCTCCAACACCTTCCGCGCGTTCGGACCAACAACAGCCACCTGCGCATATTGCTCGGTCACATTGGCAACATAGACCTTCCAGTCCCACCATTCGCACTGCAACCAGTCTTCCATCCACGCATGGATGCGATCCGCACCGCCGGTCGTAGTGTGGCAGAGCCAGGTATCCTCGTTGATCCGCGCAACCACGCCGTCGTCCGAGAGGAAGCCGTTCTCGTTGCACATCAGTCCATAGCGGCATTTGCCGACCGGCAAGGTGCTCATCATGTTGGTGTACATCATATCAAGGAACTTGCCCGCATCCGGCCCTTTGACAATCAGCTTACCAAGCGTTGATGCATCAAGCAGCCCGAGCTTCTCGCGGGTGTTCATCACTTCACGGTTCACCGCATCATGAACACTCTCGCCCGACCGGACGAAAGCATAAGGACGCCGCCAGTGACCCACCGGCTCAAAATCCGCACCGTTGGCTTCATGCCATTGATACATCGGCGTCCGGCGGATCGGCTGGAACAGCTCGTCACGCGCTTCACCAGCAATCGCGCCCATCGAGATCGGCGTGTAAGGCGGGCGGAAGGTCGTCGTCCCTGTCTGCGGGATCGGCTGATCCAATGCATCAGAAAGGATCGCCAAGCCATTGATGTTGCTTAGTTTACCCTGATCTGTCGCCATGCCGAGCGTCGTGTAGCGCTTTGCATGCTCAACGCTTTCAAAGCCCTCACGCGCCGCAAGCTGTACGTCCGAAACCTTCACGTCGTTCTGGAAATCGAGCCAAGCCTTCATCCGCAGCTTGATCGATGCGCCTTGCGGCATCAGCCAGATCGCTTCCAAAGTGGCTTCATCGGCATCTGCGGCCACAGGCGCCTTTCCTGCCTTGACCTTGCCACCCGCAGCTTTTGCCGCTGAACGGCCCGCTTCAAACGCATCGACCAGCGCGTCGGCACTGCGCAGATGACCATTGGCGATCCCTGCGGTAATAACAAAAGCCTCGCCTGACGCACCTTTTGGTGCTTTCGCCGGATCTGGGCGGAACATGGCCTGCGCGTCGTCCCATTTCAGCTTGCCACCGCAGTGGGACCACAGGTGCACAACCGGCGACCAACCACCCGACATCGCAACACAATCACAGGCGATCTCGTCGAGCACACCGCCCTGACCAGCCTGCGCACAAATCGCAACGCCGGTGACACGACCCTTACCCTTGACCTTGGCAATTGCCTTGCCGGTTTCGACACGAATGCCCAACCCACGCGCCTCGTCCATCAGCGCTCCGGCGCCGCCTTGGCGGGCATCGATGATCGCCGGGACATCAAGCCCTGCCTCCTTCAGCACGATCGCGGTGCGGTAGGCATCATCGTTATTGGTGACAACGACCGTCCGGTCACCAATCGACACACCCCAGTTGACCACGTAATCACGCACAGCACTTGCCAGCATCACGCCGGGCAAATCGTTACCAGCAAAGGAAATCGGACGTTCAATCGCCCCAGTTGCAGTAACGATCTGCTTGGTGCGAATGCGCCACAGGCGATGCCGCGGGCCTTTTTCCTCGGGCAGGTGGTCACGCAGACGCTCATATGCCAGCAGATAGCCATGATCGTAAACACCCGCCCCCATCAGACGCGTGCGGATTTCGACGTTCTCCATGGCTTGCAGCGCTTCGACGGAAGCAGCCACCCATTCCTCTGCGGCTTGGCCGTCAATCTCAACACCATCAACAACCGCACGGCCACCCCATGCAGCGGTCTGCTCCATGACAAGAACCCGCGCGCCGGATTTGCCAGCTTCAAGCGCTGCCGTCAGGCCCGCAATACCGCCACCAATGACCACGACATCATAGAACGCATAGAAATGTTCGTAGGTGTCCGCATCACGATCCTTCGGTGCCTTACCGAGACCGGCAGACTGGCGGATGAACGGCTCATACACATGCTTCCAGAATGGCCGCGGGAACATGAACATCTTGTAGTAGAAGCCAGCCGGCAGGAACCGCGCCAGATAGGTGTTGATCGCACCGATATCGAACTCAAGCGTCGGCCAGTGGTTCTGGCTCGTGGCATAAAGCCCGTCAAACAGCTCCGTCGTCGTGACCCGCTGGTTCGGCTCGAACTTGCCACCCTGCCCCAGGTTCACCAGTGCGTTCGGCTCTTCCGCACCGGAGGCAACGATGCCGCGCGGGCGGTGATATTTGAAAGACCGGCCTACCAGCATCTGGTCATTAGCCAGAAGTGCAGAGGCCAACGTGTCACCCTCGTAGCCCTTCAGCCGCTTGCCATTGAACTGGAACTCGACCGGCTTGTCCTTGTTGACGAGACGGCCCCCGCTCGAAAGACGCGTGCTCATTGAAATTCCCTCCAGCTCCAACCGGGCCGTTTGGCCGTGATGGCTTCCTTGATCTCTTGTGGCGGTTCGGTCGTCTGGGCGCTGTAAGTGCCAAAGACCTCAAGCGTATTGGTGTCGCGCGCTGCGAGGAACCACTTGCCGCAGCCATACACATGGCGCCAGCGCTCGAAATGGACGCCCTTCGGGTTCTCCCGCATGAAGAGGTATCCCTCGAATTCATCATCCGAGCTACCCGGTCCGTAGCGCTTTAGATGCGCCTCGCTTCCCGGGTGCAGCTCTGTCTCGTCGGCATGAACGCCGCAATAGGGGCATTTGAGTGTCAGCATGTCCGTGCCTCCTTAGTGCGCAACGCCAGCGGCGACGCTTTCATCGATGAACTTCCCTTCCCGGAAGCGCCACATCGAAAATTCCTCAGCCAGCGGTCCCGGCTCACCCTTGGCGATCAGCTCAGCCATCGCCCAGCCCGAGCCCGGAATGGCCTTGAAACCACCCGTTCCCCAACCGCAGTTGATGAACACATTCTCGACCGGAGTTTTCGAGATGATCGGCGAGCGGTCGCCGGTCATATCCACAATCCCGCCCCATTGGCGCAACATCTTCAACCGGCTGATCATCGGGAAGGTTTCCACCAGCGCCCGCACCGTTTCCTCGATATGGTGGAACGAACCGCGCTGAGTGTAGTTATTATACCCGTCAGCACCGCCACCAATGACCATCTCGCCCTTGTCCGATTGCGACATGTAGCCATGCACAGTGTTCGCCATGACAACGACATCCATGCAGGGCTTGATCGGCTCGCTCACGAGCGCCTGCAACGCAACAGACTCAATCGGCAGCCGGAAGCCCGCCATGTCAGCCACGACACCAGTATGACCGGCAACGACCACGCCAAGTTTATTGCAGTCAATATCGCCACGGGTCGTGGTGACCCCCACAACCTTGCCGCCTTCGCGGCGGATCGCGGTAACTTCGCATTTCTGGATTACGTCCATGCCCATATCCGAGCACGCCCGTGCGTAGCCCCACGCAACAGCATCGTGACGCGCCGTACCCGCACGGTCCTGCCACAAAGCCCCCAAAACGGGGTAACGCGGTCCACTGATATTGATGATCGGCACCAGCTCCTTGACCCGCTCCGGCCCGATGAACTCGGTCTTCACGCCTTGCAACGCATTCGCATGCGCCGTGCGCTGATAGCCACGGATCTCGTGCTGGGTCTGTGCCAGCATCATCACCCCGCGCGGGCTGTACATGACGTTATAGTTCAGATCCTGGCTCATGGTTTCGTAGAGCGAGCGCGCCTTTTCGTAAATCGCTGCCGAAGGATCCTGCAAATAGTTGGAGCGGATGATCGTGGTATTCCGGCCCGTGTTGCCGCCACCCAGCCAGCCTTTTTCGATGATCGCCACATTGGTGATCCCGAAGTTCTTGCCAAGGTAATAGGCAGTCGCCAATCCATGCCCGCCAGCACCGATGATGATGACGTCATATTTCTTCTTCGGCTCAGGGCTCGCCCAAGCGCGTTCCCATCCGCTGTGATATCTGAGCGCTTCACGCGCAACGGCAAATACGGAGTAACGTTTCATGATTGCCGAATCCCTCTCTCTGACACGGGGCGACCTTGGCATCTAACTGGACCCAAGCCCGTCCTCAATGACGACTGACAACGCCGCAATTCCGTGAGAATGCGACATGACGTCAATGTGTGACTGGCAGGGCTTTCAAAGCAGCCCACCGCTCGCTAGGTAAGGTCAAACATTCGACGGAGACGATATGATATTCTGGGCCACGGCCATTGCGCTTGCCATCCTCGTGACGCTTTTCGTCGGCGTCCCGCTGCTGCAGCGCGGACAGCGCGAAGACAATTGGCAGGACAGTGCCGATGTCGCACTCTATCAGGATCAACTGGCCGAGGTGGACCGTGACCTTGCCCGGGGCGTGCTCGACCCAGAAGAGGCAGAGCGCACCCGGACCGAAATCGCCCGTCGTCTTCTCGCAGCTGATCAATCCATCCCGGCACAGACAGCCACCGCGCCAACCGGTCTGAGCCGCACGGTGATTGCCGTAGCTTTCCTTGCGATTATGGGTGGCGGCGGGGCGCTTTACTGGCAGCTCGGCGCACCGGGTTACCCCGACATCCCCAGGGCCGAACGGCTCGCCAATGCCGCCGACATGCTCCGCAACCGCCCCACACAGGCCGAGGCAGAGGCCCGTTCTTCCGATCTTCCGCGCCCAACGGTGACATTGCCGGAAGACCAACAGCAAATCGTCACGCGGTTGCGCGAAATCGTGGCCGATAATCCCGACGAGCTTCAGGGTTGGCTCTATCTCGCCAATATCGAACGCACGGTCGGCGATTTCGCCGCTGCCGCCCGCGCCCAGAACGAGGTTATCCGTCTGAAAGGCGACGACGCCACAACCGAAGACCTCTCCTATCTGGTCGATATGATGGTCGCTGCGGCCAACGGGATCATCACGATCGAGGCACAGGCCGTCCTCAATGAGATCGTCACCCGCGACGGCGACAGTCTCGTTGCGGCCTATTACATGGGACAGCTCTATGCCCAGACCGACCGTCCCGATCTCGCCTTCCGCCTCTGGCGCGATGTCGTTGAAAATGGCGAATCCGACAGCCTGCACGTGCGCCTCGCACGTGGTCAGATTGAGGAAGCCGCCTTCAATGCAGGGCTTGATTACACCTTGCCTCCCGAACGCGGCCCCTCTGCCGCCGACATTGCCGCAGCCTCTGACATGAGTGCCGAAGACCGTGACGCCATGATCCGCGGCATGGTTGCGCAACTCTCAGACAGGCTCGCCAGCGAGGGCGGACCGGCCAGCGATTGGGCCCGTCTGATCAGCGCCTACGGCGTTTTGGGGGAAGTGGATCAGGCCGAGGCGATCTGGCTCGAGGCCCGCGAGGTTTTCGGAACGTCCGAAGAGGCAATGCAAACCCTTCGCGCCGCAGCCGAAAGCGCTGGAGTGCCCACAGAATGATATACGAAGAGATCAGCGATTTTCTGGGCGCCCTTCCCAGTCACCGCGCATTGGCGGGTCTTGATCTGGGCACGGTGACCATCGGTGTTTCCGTTTCCGATCTCTTCCTCTCAGTGGCAACGCCGCTCGAAACCATCAAGCGCAAGAAATTCACAGTCGATGCGGAAAAGCTTCTTTCCCTGCTGACAGCACGAAATATCGGCGGCATTGTCCTCGGCCTGCCCCGAAACATGGACGGTACCGAAGGTGCCCGCTGTCAATCGACCCGCGCATTCGCCCGCAATCTGACGCGGCTCACAGATCTGCCGATCACCTTTTGGGACGAACGGCTTTCCACCGTTGCTGCCGAACGGGCGCTCCTTGAGGCGGATACGACACGGAAACGTCGCGCGGAGGTTATCGACCACGTAGCCGCAGCCTATATCCTACAGGGAGCACTGGACCGCATCCGCCATCTGAGGGCCGAAAGTTGAGCAAACCGGACAATACCGATCGCATTTGGGCGCGCAACGAAATCGACAGCCCCTGCGTTAAAATCTGCGTCATCCATCCGGCTGAGCGCCTCTGCACCGGCTGCCTGCGCTCGATTGATGAAATCAGCCAATGGTCCCGCATGAGTTCTGACGAGCGCCAGAAGATTATGGCAGAATTGCCCGCCCGCGCCCCCCGGCTCCAAAAACGGCGCGGCGGGCGGAACGCACGGCTCCAGTCCTAGGGCGCGCGGAGCCAGTCCTTTTGTTCCTTCATCAAAGGTCGGAAATACGCGACCATACGCGGCTCGGTTGCTAAGCCCTTACCCCATGGCGCAACCCCGTGAATACTCAGCCTGTGCAGGATCACCGATTG
Source organism: Marivivens sp. (assembly GCA_017643845.1). Lineage (GTDB taxonomy): Bacteria > Pseudomonadota > Alphaproteobacteria > Rhodobacterales > Rhodobacteraceae > JAEPMR01. The sequence continues at coordinate 14,983 of JAEPMR010000014.1, forward strand.
GCCGGGCACCATCTTCACCTCACGTGGTTCGCACAGCTCGAACACTTCGCGCCGCGCGTCCTTGTAGATGTCCGTGACATCGATCTCACCCCACATCGACGGCGGCATTCCCGCAAAGGCTACCATGAACGCCTCGCGGATAATTTCGTGGCTGCCTTCCCATACGACCAAAGGTGCGTTGGGCACATCCGTCAGCGGTAGCCCCAAAATCCAGGCATGGGGTTCCTTCAAATAGCGCCGGTTTTCTGGGCCCACGCGCAACAGCCCGTCCAGATGTGCAGCGCAGCGCTCCTTTCGAAAACGATGCGCGGCATCGCTTTCGTCGGGATCTTGCTTCGGATAGCCGGGAAACACGACCGAAAGCTGCGCGGGGTGCAACGGCATCGCCTCAACATGTCCCTCCCATGGGCCACTCAGCGGCACGCCATCAATCGCGCCGTCAGCGTCGTTGGGCAATGCGTCCACACCCACAAACCACGTCTTGCCATGGCGCAGCCACTTGGTCTGTTCCGCCGGGTCGGAAAGGACTTTGGTTCCGGCCGCCTTCGCAGTCATCGCCCAGGCCAGCACCTGTTTGTCCTGCGGCAGCACCGCATGGCTCCGGCTCGAAAGCGCGTCCTCGATCCGTTCTACCATCCCACGGCCTTTCTCAGCATGTTGAGCGATACAAGGATCAGAAACGCACCGAATATTCGCTTCAAACGCTTCGCATCCAGCCGGTGCGCCAGCGCCGCGCCCATCGGCGCTGTGATGAGCGTCATCGCAATGACAATCAGAAAGGCCGGCACATTCACCGCTCCGATCGTCAAAGGTGGCGCCGATGTCGGCCCCACATCGACGAACAGAAATGCCAGCACTGATGGCACCGCGATAATGGCACCAAATCCTGCGGCCGTCGCAACCGCCCTATGGACCGGCACACCATGCAGACTCATTAGTGGCACGCCGAACGATCCGCCTCCAATCCCCATCAACACCGACAGCAAACCGATCACCGGTGCCAGAACCATCCGCTTCAGCCCTCGCGGCATCTCGCTTCCCAACTGCCACTGGTTCCGTCCAAAAATCATGTAGAGCGCAATGCAGAATGCCAGACCGCCAAAAATCGCCTGCAGAACATCCGATCTCAACTGCGCCGCGACAACGACCCCAAACAGCGCCCCTACAGCGATCCCCACGGCCCATCCCTTAAGGATCGGCCATTCCACCGCCCCTTTACGGTGATGCGCTGCCACTGAGCGGGCGGATGTCACAATGATCGTTGCCAGAGATGTCGCGAGACAGACCTGCATCAACATCGGCCCATCATAGCCGAGTGCCGCAAACATGTAGAAAAACCCCGGAACCAGAACGATACCACCGCCTACGCCGAGAAGCCCTGCCAGTATGCCGGCAAATGCCCCAAGGGCGAGCATCAGCCCGCCCATCGCAATCAGTGTCGTCGGTTCCATCTGTCGTCCCTCACGGTGGTGCGTCACCGTGCACCTGAGCGAAATTCCACGTCCTTCGCAAGCTGCAATCTCAGCCCGTAACCTGCTCCAGCGCCTCTTTCACGGTCGCGACCCCCGCGCCCTCGCGCGTGCCCTTTTCGGACAGCACACGCCGCCATCCGCGCGCTCCGGGGCGACCGGCAAACAACCCCAGCATATGCCGCGTGACCTGGTGCAGACGCCCGCCGTTTTCCAGATGCGCCTCGATATAGGGCAGCATTTCAAGCGCCACCGCCTCAGCCGGCTTTGGCTGACTTTGACGCCCGAAAATCACCTGATCAGCCTGCAAAAGCACCTCTGCCGGTGCATGATAGGCAGCCCGCCCCACCATTGCACCGTCCAGCCCCTGCTCAATATGGGACTTGGCCTCATCAAGCGTCATGATCCCACCGTTAATCGAGATATGCAGATGCGGAAACAGCGCCTTCATTTCGTAGACAAGCGGATAATCCAGCGGAGGAATATCTCTGTTTTCCTTAGGTGATAACCCCTGAAGCCACGCCTTCCGCGCATGAATGGACACCCGCTCTACGCCTGCCGCAACGATGCGCGCTAGAAACTCCGGCAGCACCTCTTCGGGCTCTTGATCATCCACACCGATCCGGCATTTAACAGTCACCTCCTCGGGTGCTACATCCCGCATCGCCGCAACGCATTCCGCCACGCGGCCGGGGTCTTTCATCAGCACCGCTCCGAACGTCCCCGATTGCACGCGGTCCGACGGACATCCACAATTGAGGTTATATTCGTCATAGCCGAACTCGGCTGCGATCTTCACCGCTTGTGCAAGTTCCTCCGGCTCAGATCCGCCCAGCTGCAAAGCAAGCGGATGTTCCCGCGCATCATGCGCCAGGAGCCGCGCGTGATCTCCCCTGACAATCGCTGGCGCTGTGACCATCTCCGTGTAGAGAAGTGTCTCCGCGCTCATCAAACGATGGAAATACCGGCAATGACGATCCGTCCAGTCCATCATCGGGGCTACCGAAAGCCGGGCGGCGCGGGCAGCAATCTGACTTGTCATGGCACGGCTCCTCTAACGACGGGTTCACATCGGGCAGTTCAGCAGCCGCGCTATACACAGACTGGCAGGCAGTGAAAACCACTCCCGCCGCTATGCCGCACCCAACGGGTTCAACCGGTCCGAACGATCCAGTAGCGCCTGCGCAATCTGCTTGCGCAACCGCCGCAATCTTGGTGCATGGGCCAGATCTTCGTGGCTGATCACCCAAAGCGGCACAGGTGGCGGCACATCTCCGCCATTTGTCTCGATCCGCCGGAGCCGCACATCCTGCTCACCGAGAAGGGCCGGCAACACCGCGCGGCCCATTCCAGCCGCTGCCATTTCCCGCATGACGATAAAGCTGTCCGCGCCCGATCTCGCCGCCAGCCCGTCCATTCGAGCCTCAATCCATCCCGCAATCGCCGCCCGCGTCAACGCCCCCGTCGGCGCGAGCCAGACGGCGCGCCCTCCATCAAGCGCCTCATAGACCCCGAAACCAAGCTCCCCCGCCGCCTCACCGATCAAGTCGTCGGCCAGCTTCATCGTCGGGCGCACGCTAATATCCGCATGCAATCGCGACAGGTCGATGTGCAGATTGTTCGATTGCAGATCGACGCTTAGCTCCGGTTCATGCCGCGTAATCTCGTCAATCACATCAGGCAGGACAAACTGGCAAAACGTATCAGTCGAAGTCACACGCACGCGTCCGGTCAATCGCGATTCCTGCCCCTTCAGCAGCGCGTTGACCGCGCCGATTGCGCCCTCTGCCTCCCGCATCGCGTCAATCACCCGTAATTGATCCGGCTGGATTCGGTAGCCCTGTGCAGTTCGGTCGAACAGGAGCTGCCCGGACGCAGCCTCCACCGCCGCCACCCGCCGCAGCACAGTTGCATGGTTTACGCCCAGCTCTTTCGCTGCCGCACTGACCGAACCGGCGTCCACCACAGCGAGCACATAACGCAGGTCATCCCAATTCACCTTGTGCATAAAATCGGAGCCCTCGTGCAAAATTGACGACTTCCTTTAATTATCGGCACAGCTAACTTTTGTCACACCTGTTTTTCGTCGCCAAAGACCATCCAAAAAGAGGAAGAACCGATGACCGCAACCCTTAAAGTCCTCTGTGCCACACTCGCACTGAGCCTGCCCGCTACGATCGCGAGCACCGAAAGTCACGTCGATCCAGCCATTCAGGGCGCAATCACTGCGCGTCAATCGCACATGCGGCTCTATGCCCATAATCTTGGCGCACTCGGTGCGATGGCCCGCGGCATGGTCGAATACGACGCCGAGCGCGCCAGCGCAGCTGCCTCCAATCTCCTTGCTCTCAGCCAGCTTAGCCAGGGCAGCTACTGGGTGCCAGGGTCTGACAATTCCTCTGTCGAGGGCACCCGTGCGCTGCCCGCAATCTGGGCGAATATCCCAGACGTTGTCGAACACGCCGCTGCCTTGACCGCCGCCGCCGAAAGCCTCGCCGCCAGCGCAGGCACCGATCTTGCCTCCCTTCAGGCCGGCATGGGCGCTGTTGGAGGTGCATGCGGAGCGTGCCACAGGGCATACCGCCAGTCAGAGTAATCGCTGATGATGGCGGATCGCGCCTTCATTGCCGGATTTTTTGTGATCGGCATCATGGCGGTCAGCGCATTTTTGACGCTGACCGCCGGTCGCGACTTGCCTGCTGACTATCTGCAAATGCAGGTGGCCGATCCAGTGCAGGGGGAGCGGGTCTTTATCGCTGCTGGATGCGCCTCCTGCCATTTGGCGCCCGACGCAAAATGGGATGGAAACGCACCGCCGCCCCTCCCCGGCGGGCGCCGCTTCCCGTCGCCGTTCGGCACGTTCACCGCACCGAATATCTCCACCCACCCCGAGGCAGGCCTTGGTAACTGGTCCGACCGCGCCATTGCCCGTGCCGTCGTCTTGGGCGTCTCGCCCGAGGGTGCGCATTATTACCCGGCTTTCCCCTATGCCAGCTACCAGACCGCCGATCCCCGCGACATTGCCGACCTTATCGCCTATCTGCGGACCCTTCCGCCTGTCGAAAGCATCGCCCCACCACATGAGGTCGGGTTCCCCTTCAACATCAGGCGCAGCCTCGCTGTCTGGAAATTTCTCTTCACCGATCCGACCCCGATCCTACCTGATCCGCTTCCAGCCGAACTCGCCCGCGGGCGCTATTTGGTGGAAACACTCGGACATTGTGGCGAATGCCATACACCGCGCAATCCGCTAGGCGGTCTGGACCGGCGTCGCTGGCTCGGTGGGGCCGCGCATCCCTCTGGCGACGGCAGCATCCCAAATATTACGCCCGCCGGTTTGATCTGGAGCGAGGCCGACATTGCCGCCTACTTGAAAACCGGCTTCACACCGGAATTCGATGTCGCAGGGGGCGAAATGGTGGAGGTCATTGTCAACACTGCCCGCCTCAGCGACGCAGACCGGCAGGCCATCGCCAGCTACCTCAAGGCAATCCCGCCCGTGCAATAGTCCTGGCTATGCGTCACCCAGCTTGGCAAGCCGCGCCGCCTTGAGCCGCGCAAAATCATCGCCGGCATGGTAGCTCGACCGTGTAAGCGGCGTGGCGGAAACCATCAAAAACCCTTTGCCGTAAGCGGCTTTCTCATAGGATTTGAACTCATCCGGCGTCACGAAGCGATCCACACGATGATGTTTAGAGGTCGGTTGCAGATACTGCCCGATTGTGAGGAAATCCACATCCGCCGCGCGCATGTCATCCATTACCTGCGTGACAGCCTGACGGTCCTCTCCGAGGCCAACCATGATACCCGACTTGGTAAACATCGTCGGGTCGATCTCTTTCACCCGCTGCAACAGGCGCAGCGAATGGAAATACCGCGCGCCGGGGCGCACTTCGGGGTAAAGACCGGGCACGGTTTCGAGATTGTGATTGAAAACATCAGGCTTTGCCGCGACGACCACCTCCAGCACCGAAGGATCGCATTTCAGGAAATCAGGCGTCAGAATTTCGATCGTCGTATCTGGGCTTTGGCGGCGGACAGCGCGGATTGTCTGCGCAAAATGTTCAGCGCCCCCATCATCCACATCATCCCGATCGACCGATGTGATGACCACATGGTTCAGCCCTAGCTTCTTCACTGCATCCGCCACACGGCCCGGCTCAAAAACATCCAATGCATCAGGGCGCCCCGTCGCCACGTTGCAAAATGTGCAGCCGCGCGTGCAAATCTCGCCCATGATCATCATGGTGGCGTGACCCTGTGACCAGCATTCGCCCACATTCGGGCATCCGGCTTCCTCGCAGACAGTCACCAGCTTGTGCTCGCGCATGATGTCCCGCGTTTGCTTGTATCCTGCCGAGGTCGGCGCTTTCACGCGGATCCAGTCGGGTTTACGCGGTTGGGCATTGTCCTGCCGGTGCGCTTTCTCAGGGTGACGCTGTTCGGGGATTTTCAGGTCGCGCGGAGCCATCGGTGTGCCTTTCCTCCTGTCGGCTAGCACTCATCTAGACCTCTTGCCACGCGATGTCCAATCCTGTTGCAGTCGCGCATGGCGGCGTTGCAGTCCGCGCAAATGTCGCGAACCTAGCCGATCATTGGCCCGTACCGTCCGTATTTTTCCTCATAATGGCGGTGTAACCGGTCCAGCGCGATCCGCAGAACGATCTTGCCGGACCGTGCCGCCCAGCACAGATCCCGCTCCGCCTGCTCCAGCCCGTCCAAGTAGCAACAGCAGCGCAGCGCCACGTCCCCCAGACCAGCACCCAAATCCGCCAGCGCCGCAGCCATGCGTGCGCCCGCCGCCTGTGCCTGTGCGCCCTCGGCCCGGTCGCCAAATGGGGCTCCGTCCAGACAGGCCTGCCAGTCAATAGCGCCTGTCCGCGCCCGCTCTGCCAGTTCATAATCCTGACGCAGCCGCTCTCCGGCATCCACCATCTCGCGGCTCAAAAACGGCGCACCATCCTTGTCACGCCTCCGCGCCAATCCCATCAATGGGGTGTCACCCGCCAAGACCCGCGCTTGGCGCTCACGCCAGCCCTCCGCCTCGTCGAGCGACTCCCAGCCCCCGTCAAAGACAAATCCGGCAGCCGCCTCGGCCATTCCCGGCGCGATACTGATACTCGCGCCCCTATAATGCGACTTCGTCGGGGCGGCGGTCATTTCCTTCAGGGCTGCGCGTCCGGCATTTGTGATCTTGTAGCGCATTACCGGGGCATCTCCGCCTGCGCTCACGATCCATTCGCGAACCGCCATCGCCTGCACGATATCGCGTCCCACCCGCTCCACCGGCTCGGCATTGCCACCGTCGCCGGTCCGTACCACCACCGCCATATCGAGCGACCGCCCCGCCACAAGCACAGTCCCAGCGACGCTCAGCGCCTCCAGCACGCGCCCGCCCTCCCGTTTCACGTCCTCCCGTTTCACGTCCTCGTCCGAAACCCCCAGCACCGGGTTCGCGGCATCATCACTTGTTGGGAATGTCACATGTTTCATCTCATACACCTCCTCTGCCATCGCACCTGCATCCGCCCCCGATGACAGCCTCCTGAGCGCATCGTCCACCAACGGATCATCACGGCGGCTCTCCAGTCGCCGCACCTGCCGCAAGACAGTCGAAGCATGGCATTTTCGGGCCCGCGCCAATGCGCGGATCGAAAGTCCCTTCTCGGTATGGGCGATGTAGTTCTGCGCTGCGACCGGCACCCAATCTGGAAAGCCAAATTCGCACCCGTCATTACGGATGGTAGCCATGACGACCCCCTCTTTTCGATTTCCCACGGCAGCGCCCGCGCGCCTGCCCCACCGTTAACCAAACTGAAGGGGCTTTCTTACCCAAGCGTTAAGGCACACGTGCACTGCCTTCAGAATTGTTTCCAAAAGATAAACAAATCTGAGACCATCGAACGCATCCTCCCCACCCGCGCAACGGCCACCAAAGCTGGAATAGACTTTGCAACCGTTTCATCAGGAGGAAACAAATATGGACCTGACCAACAAACTCACCGCCCTGCGCCGCCCACGGTTGCTTGTCGCTACTGCACGCGCCGGATTGGGACGTTACCGAAGCGGCGACGCCGCAACAGCCATCCTCTCCCACCCCGGGTTGCCCACCGAAGACGCTCTGGATGCACTATTCGACCTTGAGCAAAGCCTGAATCAGAAACGCCGCCAGCAGGCACCGGACTATGACGTGACACGTCATGTCGGACTGCTGACGGCGATCATGGGCGAAGCCGCGGCCCTATCCGGGCCAAAGGCCTCGGCGCTTACATAAAGCTGTCCGGCTCCTGTGCCTTTTTGTTGATGACATAGGCATTGAGCGCTTCTTCGATGGCCGGATCAATCGCCGGTTTCTGATAGGTATCGAGAAGTTTCTGGACCCGCAGCGACGCGAGCGCCTGTGTATCGCGCGCGCCTTCCTCGTCCCAGGTCTCGAACGGTTTGTAATCGAGCAGGTCACTGCGCCAGAAGGCGGACTTGAAATTCGCCTGCGTATGCGCACAGCCCAAATAGTGTCCGCCAGGCCCAACCTCGCGGAGCGCGTCCATGGCCTGTCCATTCTCGTCAACAGACACACCCTTGGCGATGTGATGCAGAACGCCCAGCTGGTCGGCATCCATCACGAACTTCTCGAAAGACGATACGAGACCGCCTTCCAGCCAGCCGCAGGAATGGAGCATGAAGTTCACGCCCGCCATCAAACCCGCATTCAGGCTGTTTGCCGTTTCATAGGCCGCCTGCGCGTCGGGCAGTTTCGAGCCATTGAACGATCCCGCGGAACGATACGGCAGTCCCAGACGGCGGAACAACTGGCCACAGCCATAAGTGATATGCGCGGCTTCCGGCGTTCCAAAGGTCGGCGCACCGGAGTTCATGTCGATCGAGGTCACAAAAGTCCCCGCAATCACCGGCGCACCCGGTCGAATGATCTGGCTATAGGCGACACCCGCCAGCACTTCCGCCAAAACCTGCGTCAGCGTGCCCGCGACCGAAACCGGCGCCATCGCACCACCCACGATAAACGGCGAAATGATCGCTGCCTGGTTGTTGCGCGCATAGACTTCCAGCGCACCCATCATGATGCTGTCGAACGTCAACGGAGAGTTGATGTTGATAAGCGACGTCATCACCGTGTTCTGCTGAACGAAGTCCTCACCAAAGAGAATGCCCGCCATATCGACCGAATCCTGCGCACGGCTCGGCTCGGTAACCGACCCCATGAACGGCTTATCGGACAGCGTCATATGCGCCATCAGCATATCGAGGTGACGTTTGTTCACCGGAATGTCGGTCGGTTCGCAGACCGTTCCGCCCGAGTGGTGAAGCCACTTCGACATATAGCCGAGCTTCACGAACTTCTGGAAATCATCCATCGTCGCATAGCGCCGTCCGCCATCGGCATCACGCACGAATGGGGGTCCATAGACAGGCGCGAGTACCAGATTACGTCCACCGATGACAACCGACCGCTCTGGATTGCGCGCATGTTGGGTGAATTCGCTTGGTGCCGTCTTGCATAGCTCGCGCGCCAGACCACGCGGGATACGAACACGCTCGCCGTCCACATCGGCACCCGCATCTTTCCAGCGCTTCAGCGCGTCGGGATTCTCGACGAAATTTACACCGATCTCTTCCAGAACGGTTTCGGCATTGTATTCGATGATCTGCAACGCTTCTTCGTTCAGAATCTCGAAATTCGGTATGTTGCGCTCGATATACTTTGCGGTTTCTACGCTGACCGCGGTCCGCTCTGCTCTCCGCGCGGCACCACCGCCCCCGCGTCCCCGACGTCCTGCCCGTGCTGCAACATCCGACATGCCTGTAACCCTCCATAGGTGTTTGGCATGCTGATACTCCCACACCCCGCAGGCCTGTGACGGAATTGCGCCCTTTTACTTCCGAAAGCGACACCGGTGCGTCTTCATGCGCCACTTGTCACAGCCTTTCGCCCGAATCCCACATAGGACTTGCGAGTCGTTGCGCCCCGCCCTATTGCGCCTGCATGACACAGCATGATCGCCTTCTTATCATCGATTTCGGATCGCAGGTCACACAGCTCATCGCACGCCGGCTGCGCGAGCTGAATGTTTACTGCGAAATCCATCCCTTCCAAAACGTCACCGCCGAAAGCATCCGCGAGATGTCGCCCAAGGCCGTGATCCTCTCCGGTGGTCCCGCCTCCGTGACTGAGGAAAACAGCCCCCGCGCCCCGCAGGAGCTTTTCGAAATGGGCCTGCCCATCTTTGGCATCTGTTACGGCCAGCAGGTGATGATGACCCAGCTCGGCGGCTTGGTCGAGAGCGGCCATCACGCCGAATTCGGCCGTGCCTTCGTCAACCCCGCCGAGGGGCATCGTGGCGACGGTATCTTCTCGGGTCTCTTTGCCACGGGCCGCGAAGAGGTCTGGATGAGTCACGGCGACCGCGTGACAACACTTGCACCTGGGTTTGAGGTCATCGGCACCTCCCCCAATGCCCCCTTTGCAATGATCGCGGATGAGGCCCGCCGCTTCTATGCGGTGCAGTTCCACCCCGAGGTGCACCACACGCCCAACGGCAAAACGATGCTGGAGAATTTCCTGCGTATCTCAGGGTTTACCGGCGATTGGACCATGGGTGCCTACCGCGATGAAGCAATCCGCAAGATCCGCGAACAGGTCGGTGACAAAAAGGTCATTTGCGGCCTCTCCGGTGGTGTCGACTCGTCCGTTGCCGCTGTTTTGATCCACGAAGCAATCGGCGACCAGCTCACCTGTGTTTTCGTCGATCACGGCCTGTTGCGGCAGGGTGAGGCGGAAGAAGTCGTCACCATGTTCCGCGACAACTACAACATTCCGCTGATCCACGCCGACGAGTCCGAATTGTTCCTCGGCGAGTTGGATGGCGAGAGCGATCCAGAGACTAAGCGCAAAACCATCGGCCGCCTGTTCATTGACGTGTTCCAGAAATACGCCAACCAGATCGAAGGCGCTGAATTCCTTGCCCAGGGCACGCTCTACCCCGATGTGATCGAGTCGGTCAGCTTCTCCGGCGGCCCGTCTGTGACCATCAAAAGCCACCACAATGTCGGTGGCCTACCTGAAAAGATGGGCCTCAAGCTCGTCGAACCGCTTCGCGAACTCTTCAAGGATGAGGTCCGTGCGCTGGGCCGCGAGCTCGGGCTTCCAGACAGCTTCATCGGCCGTCACCCCTTCCCCGGCCCCGGCCTCGCTATCCGCTGCCCCGGTGAAATCACCCGCGAAAAGCTGGAGATCCTGCGCAAGGCCGATGCCGTCTACATCGACCAGATCCGCAAGCACGGGCTCTATGACGAAATCTGGCAAGCGTTCGTCGCGATCCTGCCCGTCCGCACCGTCGGCGTCATGGGCGATGGCCGCACCTACGATTACGCCTGCGCCCTCCGCGCCGTCACAAGCGTCGATGGCATGACGGCGGACTACTACCCCTTCAGCCACGAGTTCCTCGGCGAAACCGCGACCCGCATCATCAACGAGGTCAAAGGCATCAACCGCGTCACCTACGACGTGACTTCGAAGCCTCCGGGAACCATCGAGTGGGAGTGATCCCACTCGAACAATTTTCACTGGAACAAATCGCTGCCTCCGGCTAGGCATCGGGCATGATTTATGCCTCTGCCGAAGATTGGCGCGTCGCGCCCCAGAAACGCGTTCTCTTGCTCGCCATGTCGGGCTTGGGAAAAACGCATGTGTCCAACATCCTGCGCAACAGCGGGAAGTGGTTTCACTACTCGATAGATTACCGCATCGGCACCCGTTATATGGGCGAGCTGATCGCCGATAACGCCAAGAAACAGGCGATGCAGGTTCCTTTTCTGCGCGACCTGCTGCTGACGGATTCTATCTATATCGGCACGAACATTACCTTCAACAATCTCGCGCCTGTCTCCGCCTATCTCGGCAAGCCGGGCAATCCCGCACTGGGCGGCCTTCCGATGGAGGAATATCGCCGCCGTCAGGATCAGTTCCGCCGCGCTGAAATATCCGCTCTGCTGGATACCGGCCATTTCATCCGCCGCGCGCAGGATCTCTACGATTACCCCCATTTCGTCTGCGACACCGGCGGTTCGATCTGCGAATGGGTCGATCCCGACGATGCCAACGACCCTATCATGACGGCCCTGGCCGCCGAAACCTTGATGATCTGGATCAAAGGCAGCGAGGACCATACGCAGGAACTAATCCGCCGGTTTGACCGCGCGCCGAAGCCGATGGCCTACCAGCCCGAATTCCTTGCCAAAAGCTGGGCGGCCTATCTGGCCGAACACAACTGCGCAGAGGACGAAGTCAATCCTGATAGCTTCATCCGCTGGACCTACGCCAAAGCCCTTGCGCACCGCCAGCCCCGCTACGAGAAAATGGCCGCGCGTTGGGGCATCACCGTGACCGCAGAAGAGATCGCCGCTGTCAGCAGCGCCGCCGATTTCGAGGAACTGGTGGCCCGCACCCTTGAGGCCCACGGCCAATAGCCCTATCTGTTTGCCTCGAACAGAGGATACCCCATGCCGATCAAGCTACCCGAAAATCTGCCTGCCTATGACGTTCTCTCCAAAGAGGGCGTCATGGTCATGTCCGATGATCGGGCCGCGCGGCAGGACATCCGGCCTTTGCGCATCGGCCTGCTGAATCTGATGCCGAAGAAGATCCAGACGGAAAACCAGTTCGCCCGCCTGATTGGCGCCACGCCGCTTCAGGTCGAACTGTCGTTGATCCGCATGACCGAACATCAGACGAAGAACACCGCTGCCGCGCATATGGAGGAATTCTACCGTCCCTTCGCCGATGTCGCAGCCTCGGGAGAGAAATTCGACGGCCTCGTCATCACAGGCGCACCGATCGAGCATCTCCCCTTCGAAGAGGTCACGTATTGGGACGAGTTGAAAGACGTCATGAACTGGACCCAAAGCCACGTCCAGTCCACCTTCGGTGTCTGCTGGGGTGGCATGGCGATGATCTATCACTTCCACGGCGTGCAGAAACATATTCTGGATCACAAGGCCTTCGGCTGCATCCGCCATTCCAATTGCGCCCCTGCCTCCCCTTATCTGCGGGGATTCTCGGATGACATGGTGATCCCTGTCAGCCGGTGGACCGAGATGCGCCGGGATGAGATAGAATCCGCAGGCGGCCTGAATATTCTGATCGACAGCGGAGAAACTGGCCCCTGCCTCGTCGAGGATCCCGCCCACCGCGCGATCTATATCTTCAACCACTTTGAATATGACAGTGGCACCCTGAAAGAAGAATACGATCGCGACGTCGAGGCAGGCACCCCGATCAACGTTCCGGTAAACTACTATCCGGACGACGATCCATCCCGCCCGCCGCAAAACCGCTGGCGCAGTCACGCGCATTTGCTTTACGGAAACTGGATCAATGAAATCTACCAGTCCACGCCATATGACATGAGTGAAATTGGCCGGTAATACATTGATATTCCTCCTGATTGCGGCGTTTCTCGTGATCGGTGGCATATTGGGTCTTGCCCGCCACCACAGCGCAACCATCACGCGTGAAACACCCCCGACAGGGCGCTTGATCGAGGTCGAAGGCAGAACGGTTCATGCCATCGTCAAAGGAACCGGCCCCGACCTCGTGCTGATTCACGGAGCCAGCGGAAATGCCCGTGACATGGACCTCGCGCTGGGCGACCGCCTTGCCAGTCGCTACCGCGTCATCATGTTCGACCGGCCCGGCTTGGGCTATACCGAGCAGGTCTCGCCCGCCTATGCCCGCCCCTTTGCCACCGATGTCGACAGCCCGCTTGAGCAAGCGCGCCTTCTGCAATCTGCTGCCGCCCGGCTTGGTGCCGATCGCCCCATTGTTCTGGGCCATTCCTACGGCGGCGCGGTGGCACTCGCATGGGCCATTGACCGCCCCGATACCCTTTCCGCATTGGTCAATCTCGCAGGTGTGTCCAATCCATGGCCGGGCTCGCTCGGTCCGCTCTACAAATTCGTCGGCACGTCCCTCGGCGGGGGAATTCTGGCACCGTTGATTGCCGCCTTGGTCCCGACATCCTACATCGAAGCCACCATCGGCACGATTTTCAATCCTGATCCCGTGCCGGAAAACTACGGCCACAAGGTCGGCGCCTCCCTTGCCCTTCGCCCAAAATCAATTCGCGCGAATGCCCGCCAAGTCAATTGGTTACGGCCCGAAGTTGTTGCGATGGTTGAGCATTATCCGCAGATCGAACTGCCTGTTGAAATCGTTCACGGTGACGCAGATACCATTGTCCCGCTCAGCGTTCACTCCCGCCCGCTCGCGGCACAGATCCCCCAATCCAATCTCACGATCCTGTCAGAGGTGGGCCATATGCCTCACCACAGCGCCACTGACGCCGTGATTGCGGCAATCGACCGCGCCGCTGCCCGGGCCAATTTGCCATAGGCGCTTTCCGCCCCCATATAAATCGTATTAACATCGAGCAGAACGACAAGCGGAGCGGCGCACCCTATGGCCAAACAGGGCTATCATCACGGCAATCTGCGCGAAGCGTTGATCGCAGGCTGTCTGCGCCTGATCGAAGAGCGCGGCCCGACGGGGTTTTCGCTGTCAGAGGCCGCGCGCGAGGCAGGCGTCACCCCCGCCGCCGTCTATCGCCATTTTGAGGGACGCGAGGATCTGATCGCCGCCGCCGCCCTGCAAGGCTTTGAAATCTTTGGCGATCTGATGGGCCGCGCCTATGGCAACGGAGAGCCCTCCGCGCTTGCCGCTTTCGAATCCACTGGCCGCGCCTATCTCGCCTTTGCCCGCAAGTTCCCCGGCCATTACGTCGCCATGTTCGAGAGCGGCATCTCGATCCAGCGCACGCCTGAGCTCTACGCCGCCGCCACTCGCGCCATGGGCGTGCTGGAGAAGGCCGCCGAACAGCTCTCCCTCCAGATCCCGCCCGAAAAACGCCCGCCACCACAGATGTTTTCCGCCCATGTCTGGGCGATGAGCCACGGCGTGGTCGAGCTTTTCGCCCGCGGCAATCCCGGCACCAAATCGCCCTTCCCGCCCGAGGATCTCCTCGAATCCGGCATCGGCGTCTACCTCAGAGGCTTGGGCCTCCTGCCGCCGGATCGGTAGCACCCAAACAAAAAGGGCCCCCGAAGGCGCCCTTTCCAAATCCGTAGGTCTCGCGAATTAACGCTTTGAGAACTGGAAGCTCCGGCGTGCTTTGCGCTTACCGTATTTCTTACGCTCGACGACGCGGCTGTCGCGGGTCAGGAAGCCAGCGGCTTTCAGTGCGCCACGCAGAGAGGGATCGTAAAGCTGGAGTGCTTTCGAAATCCCGTGCTTCACAGCACCGGCCTGACCGGAAAGGCCACCACCTTTGACGGTTGCGTAGACGTCAAACTGACCGTCCACACCGGCAACCTGAAACGGTTGGCGCAGGATCATCTGCAGCACCGGACGGGCAAAGTAGGTGCCCTGATCCTTGCCGTTCACGGTAACCTTGCCGGAGCCCGGCTTGATCCACACGCGGGCAACAGCGTCTTTACGCTTGCCGGTGGCGTAGGAACGGCCAAGCTCGTCACGGACGGGCTCACGGGGCGCAGCGACTTCGACGACAGCATCTTCGCCAGTGGCGACAGTGCCCAGCTCTTCGAGGGAGTTGATCTGATCAGCCATGATTATGCGCTCCGCGTGTTCTTCTTGTTCATCGACTTTACGTCGAGAACTTCAGGCTTCTGGGCCTCCATGCCGTGCTCGGCACCGGCAAAGACGCGCAGGTTGGTCATCTGCTTGCGGCTCAGGCGGTTGCCCGGCAGCATACGCTTGACGGCCTGCATGACGACGCGCTCAGGGTGCGCCCCTTCGAGGATCTGGCCGGTGGTGCGGGACTTGATGCCGCCCGGGTGGCCAGTGTGCCAGTAGTTCGGCTTCTCGCGCTTCTTGCCGGTCAGTTGGATCTTGTCGGCATTGATCACGATAACGTTGTCACCCATGTCCATATGGGGGGTGAAGGACGGCTTGTGCTTGCCACGCAGCCGCATGGCAACGATCGAGGCAAGACGGCCCAGAACAACGCCTTCAGCGTCGATCAGGATCCATTTTTTCTCGATGTCTGCCGGAGTAGCAGAAAAGGTTTTCATGGTTCACCAATGTTTATCTAAGGGCGGCACGCCGCCGGTCTTGGGATGGGCGGGTTATACGGGAGTTCAAAGCGCAGTCAAGCGCATGTTTTTCTAAATTTAATAGCAAGAACAGGTACTTATAAAATAGGTATTATTTTACCCCATCTATTTCGGCAGTGAATAGGTCATATTTGCCCGCGCGACAGGTTCCGCCTGCCCTTCGCTGTAGAGAAGCGCGTCACAGACCGCCAGAACACGGCCCAGCTTCAGCACCCGCACCTCGCAGAGCATATCCTTACCCGCAGCAGGCTTGCGCATGAAATCAAGGCTCGCATTCGTCGTGACCGCCAGCGCCTTCGGCCCGATCATCGCAAGGATCGCGAGGTAAATTCCTACATCCGCCAGCGCAAACATCGACGGCCCCGATACCGTGCCACCCGGCCGCAAGTGCGCGTCAGTGACCTTCAACCGCATGGTCAGCCGCCCCTCAGCCACCTCCTCCACAACGAAGTCATCCTTCGCCTGCGGGAAGTCGCTCTCAAGGAACGCCATCAAAGCGGCCTTATCCATCGCCAACGCCATCACCCGCTCCGTTACAGATCGTAAAGCGCGCCGAACTTCGCGCGCAGATAGTCCACCAGCGGTGCCTCGCTTGGCTCCGCACCCGTCGCCCGCGCAATCACATCGCGCGGCAGATAGCGTTTGCCGTGGCGTTGCAGGTTCTCGCGAAGCCAGCCGGTCGCAGGGGTCATATCGCCTTGTGCCACCGCCGTATCCAGATCAGGCACCGCCTTGCGCAGCGCGTCATTCAGGCAGCCCGCATAGACATTGCCCAGCGTATAGGTCGGAAAATAGCCAAACAGCCCGACCGACCAGTGCACATCCTGCAAAACCCCGTTGGACGGCTTGTCCACCGCATAGCCGAAATCGGTCTCAAACCGGTCATTCCACGCGGCTTCCAGATCACCCACCGTCAGATCGCCCGCGATCAACGCCCGCTCCAGATCATAACGCAGCAGCACATGCATGTTGTACTGCACCTCATCGGCCTCGGTGCGGATATAGCCCTTCTGCACACGGTTCACCGCTTTGTAGAACCCGTCCGCATCCGGCAGCACATCAGCGCCAAAACGCTTTACCATCTTCCCGTGTAACCAGCCGGTAAACGCCGCTGAGCGTCCGATCTGGTTCTCATAAAGCCGGCTCTGGCTTTCATGCACCCCCATTGAGGCACCCTGCCCCAGCGGCGTCAGCCCGTAGCCCGCGTCCACGGCCTGTTCGTAGCAGGCATGGCCCGTTTCATGGATCGTCGAATAGAGGCAGTTGAACGGATCCGCCGGATCGGAACGCATGGTGATCCGCACATCCTGCCCCGAGCCGCTACAGAACGGATGCACCGCTTTATCGATCCGCCCACGCGCCAAGTCATACCCAAAGGCTACGGCCACGTCTTGCGCCAGCGACACCTGCACCGCCGGATCGAAAGTTCCGCTCAGCCCTTCAGGCTCGGGCTTGTCCAGTATCTGGGCCCGCAACGCCACGAGTTCGGGCCGCAAGGCCGCAAACATCGCGTCCAGCGTTTCAGCCTTCGCACCCGGCTCGTAATCGTCCAGCAATGCGTCATAATGCGATTGCCCGTCCACGGCCAAAGCAGCCGCGGTCTCACGGCTCAGCCGCACCACATCCGCCAGTACCGGCAGGAAGGCCGCAACATCCTCATTGCTCCTCGCCTCGGCCCAGATACCTTGCGCCCGCGACGTGACCCGCGCCATCTCCTGCGCCAGCGCAGTGGGAACTCGGCAACTGCGATCATAGCTATGGCGGATCTCCCGCAGCATCGCCGCTTGTGTCTCGTCCGCAGCCTTCGCCGCCTCAAGCCATTCCCCGATGCGCGGATCGGTGCGCCGCGCATGCAGCACACCCTCCATTGCCGCCATCTCCTCGGAACGCTGGTCTGCCGCACCGCGCGGCATCATCGTTTCCTGATCCCAACCCAGCCGCCCCGCGACCTGCGCCAGCGCCTCGGTTTCACGCTGATGCGCCATCAGCTCTGTATAGGCTGCGTTGCTCATGCGGCGGCTCCCCGAATGGATTGTGCCAGCGGATAGCGGGCAAGATACCGCGCCCGCAGGATCACCACCCACAGCACAACTGCCCCGATCTGATGCACGATCGCGATATGAACCGGCGCAGAGTATAGCACTGTCATGATCCCGACGGTCATCTGCAAAAACATCACGCCCAGAACCATGGTAAAGGCAAAACGGGTCTGCGAATTGGGCGAGCGCTTCGAGCGCAGCCAGACCACAATGGCGAATATAAAGAGCAGATAGCCTGACATCCTGTGCATGAACTGCACCAGTCCCGCATCCTCAAAGAAGTTGCGCCAGACAGGCGTGATCTGGAACGGCTCCGGCGGGAAGAACCCGTCGCCCATCAACGGCCAGGTTGGGAAGGCACGACCCGCATCAATTCCCGCCACCAGAGCGCCCAGCAGAATTTGCAGAAAGGCAAAATGCATCAGCCCCGTTCCCATGCCAAAGAGCTTCGGCTCAGCCGCACGTCGCGCCTGCATCAGGTCCGCTTCGCTCCGCCCCAGTAGGAACATATACCATGCGAGGAAGCCAAAGATGACGAAAGCCAGCCCCAAATGCGTCGCCAGCCGGTAGGATGCCACATCCAGCATCCCCTCTTCCAAACCGCTCGAAACCATCCACCAGCCAATCGCCCCCTGCAAACCGCCCAGTCCACCCAGCAACAACAGGCGCGGCGTCCAGCCAGCCGGAATACGCTTCGTCGCCCAGAAAAACAGGAAGCCAGCGCCCCAAACCAGCCCGATCACGCGGCCCAGTTGCCTATGCCCCCATTCCCACCAGTAAATGAACTGGAACTCGGACAGGCTCATGCCTTTATTTTGAAGCTGGTATTCTGGGATTTGCCGGTACTTGTCGAATTCGCTTTGCCAGTCCGCCTCGTTCATCGGTGGCAGCGCTCCGGTCACAGGCGCCCACTCCGTGATCGAAAGACCAGAATCCGTGAGACGTGTCATACCACCCACGGCGATCATCACTGCGACAAGCGCAAAAATCACCATCAGCCAGAGCCGGATCGCCCCGCGCGAACCACGCGGCGCACGGTCAATGCCACCCGGCGCGGCTTGCGCTTTCGGTTGGTCGCCAACATCCTCAAACAGCTTGCGCGGTGTCTGGGCCATCAAACCTGCTCCTAAACTATGTTTGTCGGGAACCTATGTCGCTCCCCCTGCGGCGGCAAGCGTCAGTCGCGCCCCTTCCAGCGGACCATCTGACGCATCACCCCATGCAACATCTGCACATCCGCGCGGGTCAGCGGCATCCGGCTCCAAAGGTTACGCAAATTTTGCTTCATTCCGGCGGCCTTTGTTTCGGGGAAGAAGAACCCCGCCGCCTCCAGAGTGCCTTCATAATGTTCGGCCAGTTTCTCGATCTCGATCTGCTCGGCCCATTCGCTGGCCATATCCACCCGCGCATGGGTAATCTCAGCACTCGCACGCCGCCATTCATAGGCGGTCAACAACACACATTGCGCCAGATTGAGCGAGGCAAACTCAGGGTTCACCGGCACAGAGATAATCGCATTCGCCCGCGCGATATCGTCGTTTTCCATGCCCGCGCGCTCCGGCCCGAACATCACCGCGACCTTCTCGCCCCGTCCGATCCGCTCGGCGGCATCGCGCATCGCGGCTTCCGGGCTCAGCACCGGCTTCGTCAACCCGCGCGGGCGCGCCGTTGTGGCATAGACGTAGTGACACTCCGCCACCGCATCCGCCGTTGTTTCAAAGAGCTGCGCCTCATCCAAAAGCCGCCCCGCGCCGCTCGCCATCGCCACCGCCTTGGGGTTCGGCCAACCATCACGCGGGCTGGTGATCCGCATCCGGTCCAACCCGAAATTCCACATCCCCCGCGCGGCAGCACCGATATTTTCGCCCATCTGCGGGCGGATCAAAACAAAAGCGGGTTGCGGCTGGCCGGTCGGCATCTTTTTCCTCACATGAAATCGCGGGCGTGATACGCTGCAGCGACGACACAGGCAAGGAGCAACAGATATGGCCTATGATCCCGGCTTGGCGGAACTCATGCGCGACGACCTCGCCGATATCTCGGGAATTTCCGAGAAAAAGATGTTCGGCGGCATCGCGTTCATGTTGCACGGTCATATGGTCTGCGGCGTCCATCAGGGCGGCGGCATGTTCCGCATTGGCAAGGACGCCGAAGCAGAAGCGCTGGCAATCGAAGGCGCTGGCCCAATGATGTTTACCGGTAAGCGCATGGGAGGCCTCATTGATGTGAGCGATGATGCACTAGCCGATGATGATCGCCGCGCCGCATGGATGGCGATGGCGCTTGCACACGCCCGCAGCCTGCCGCCGAAGGCATAGCCAAGCCCGAAATTCCCCGTTATACGCCGCTCAAACGGCCCAAAGGAAAGACGAGACCATGCCGCAGGACAGTGTCGAAAGACCGCAAATCTATCTGGTTTCTCCGCCCGAGCTGGAGCTGTCGCATTTCCTTCCCGCTCTGTCCGCCTGCCTCGATTCGACCGAGATCGCCTGCGTGCGCCTCGGCCTCGCCATCCGCGACGAGGACCGCATCGCCAAAGCCGCCGATGCAATCCGCGAAGTGACCCATGCCCGCGATGTGGCGCTGGTGATCGAAAACCACGTCCAACTCGTCGAGCGCCTCGGCCTCGACGGTGTGCACCTCACTGATGGCTCGCGCTCGGTCGGCAAAACCCGAAAAACCCTCGGTCAGGACGCCATCGTCGGCGCCTTCTGCGGCAACTCGCGGCACGACGGCATGACTGCGGGCGAACTGGGCGCTGATTACGTCTCCTTCGGGCCAGTCGGTGAGACCCCGCTCGGCACAGGCGAGATCGCCGAGAAAGAGCTCTTCGAATGGTGGTCGATGATGATCGAAGTGCCTGTGGTTGCCGAAGGCATCCATACCGAAGCCGACGTCGCCACCCTCGCACCCGTCACCGATTTCTTTGGTCTTGGCGATGGTATCTGGGATCAGGCCGACCCCGCCGCCGCTCTCGCCCGCCTTGTCGCGGCGATGGGTTAGGCCGGCACCACGGACGGTTCATCTTTAGTTTCTTCCGCCTTCATTGCCGCATAGCGACCCGCGATAACCGCCTGAAGCCGGTCCGCAAACGCGCGGGCGTCCTCCTCGGTCAGGCCGCTTGTCGGAACGGGCGCGCCGAAATGCACCCGAACCAGGCCGGGTCGCGCCCGAACACCGCCAAACGGCATGATCTGATGACCGCCGCAAAAGGTCACGGGGATCACCGGCACCTGAGCCCGGATGGCAATCAGGCTCGCGCCGATCTTGAACCGGCCAATCCCGTCCATCCCCACAATCCGACCCTCGCCGCCCCATGCCTGCCGCTCACCCGCGCGCACCCGCGCGACCACCTCCGCCATCAGCCGCTCGGTTCCAGCTCGATTACCGCGCGGCACCATCTCGATCCCCGCCTTGCGCGCCATCCGACGCCCAAACGGGATATAGGCATAGAGGTCCGCAGCCGCCGCGCGGTCGATATACGGCCACATCACCTCGCAAAACGCTGCGACGTCGACAAAAGAACTTTCGTTGTAACATAACACGTAGCCGCCATCCGCCTGCGGCACATCGCCTTCCACGATCACCCGTGCACCGCAACGCGTCAGAAATCGGCCGAAATGTTCGGCAATCGCGGCGCAGGCCGCATTCCTGTCCATCCGACCAAAGGCGATCCGCGCCGATACGATGGGCAAGCCCATCAAAAACGCCGCCGACGCGATCCCGCCGCGCAGAGTGCTACCAGTTTGTTGTTGTATCCCTGCCATCGGCCGAGCTTACGGTCCGCCGCGCGTTCCGCCTAACGAATTCGCTCGTCCACCGCTATTCAGCCTCCAGGAGCCCCGCTTCCTCAAAACCGCGCCGCACTTCGGCTTCGAGATGCCGCGCCAACACCTTACGGTCCTTGAAATCCGCCACGCGTACAGGCGCATGATATCGGATCGTCACCGAGCCATGCTTCGGGGCGCTTAACGTTTCCAGCAGATGACGGCCAAAGCTCATATCGCCCCACCAACCATATTGGCGCGTGTCCGCACCCTCGGCCGCCCGATAGATCACAGACACCGGCTGGATACTCAGATTGTCCCGCAAATCATCATCAAAAAACGCCGCAAACAGCGTCGGCTTGAATGGCAACACCCGCCGCCCGTCCGTCGATGTGCCTTCGGGGAAGAACAACAGCTTGTGGCCCAGCTTTAGCCGTTTGCGGAATACATCCACATGCTCATGCGCCTCTTTCGGGTTTCGCCGGATGAAGACCGTCCCAGTCGCCCGCGCCAGCCAGCCGATGCCCGGCCATTTCGCCACTTCCGCCTTTGAAACAAAATAAATCCGCTTGCGGGCATTGAGGGCGAAAATATCGAGCCAGCTTGAGTGATTGGCGACGATTGCCCCGGGCCCCCGCATGATTTCACCTTCGACCCGATGCCGGATGCCCATGATCCGAAACGCCGAAATACAGACGAATTGCGTGATAAAAGGGGTCAACGGCCGCCGCGCGCCATAGATCGGCTGCTCGATAAGCCGCACCAGAAGAAGGATCAAAAGGCAGCCAAATGTCACGATGCCCAGCGGCACGGCCTTCAGCACCGCCCGTAGCCATCCCAACGGCCCCACTTTCACCGGCTCGGGCACTTCAGCCTTATCCCAAGTGACGCTCATCCCGCTTGTCCCCGTGTATAGATCGCCTTCTGCGCCGCGTTCATCCGCGCCGTATCCAGAATGAGGCAGACATCCGTGGTATTAAAGTCCCGGTCTAAAAATGCGCCATCACCCACAAAGCCTCCAAGCTTCAGATAGGCTTTGATCAGCGCGGGTGTCTCCAGCATTCCCTGTCGGGGGCGGATCGCCTCCTCGGGAAGCAGGTCCATACTGTGATAGACCTCATCCCGCGCCCGCACGCGCAAGTCCTCTGGCGCCAGATGCCGCCGATACAATAACGACAGCGCCTGCGCATGGCGCTCCGGCTCGGCACCGTGAAAGCTCGCGACCCCGAACAGGATGTCAATCTCCTGTTCGGTCACATACCGCGCCAGCGCGGACCAGAGATGATACATCGCCAGCCCTCCACGGTGCTCAGGATGTACGCAGGACCGTCCCAACTCCAGCAGCTTCCGCCCGCTTTGCACCAATGGCGTCAGGTCATATTCGCTCTCTGAGTAGAACCCGCCCGCCTCGGCCGCGCGCGCATCCGATAACAGTCGATAGGCCCCCACCACATGATCACCCTCGTCCCGTGTCGGGTCGATCAGCAACAAATGTTCGAAATAAGGATCGAGCGCATCAGCCTCAAGCCGCGCCGCGTGGTCCACCAGCGGCCCCGTTCCGCCCAGCTCCTCGACAAAGACCCGATACCGAAGCCGTTGCGCCGCGCGAATGTCATCGGCATCGCGGGCAAAACGAATGTCATATGGCGTCGAATGCGCAGTCATATCGTCGGATCATCCTCTGCCCTGCGCTATAGGCGGCCACGATTTGACGTTCAAGCCCTCTGCCGACAGATGCGCGTTGACAGAATCTTCAGACTTTCTACCTTAAGTTGCATCATCGCCATATACTGGAAGGAGGATCACCCGCGCCCCGTCAATCACCACCTTGCCTTCTTCTCGGAAATTCACAGTGATCCGGCCCCCGATATTGGATTGCACCTGCCCGATCCCCCAATCCGGTCGTTCAGGATGGCGCACCAGCATCCCCGGTTCCAGCATCGCATTCAATTCGTTCATTTTATCCCCGAAGTTTTTCCATGTCAGATATTCTCTCTCTCGTCGCGTCCCGCATCTGCCACGATCTTATCAGCCCCATCGGCGCCGTCGATAACGGGATAGAGCTGCTCGGCATGACGCAGCGCCTCTCCTCCCCTGAAATGGCGTTGATCCGCCAGTCGACAAGCACGGCACTCACCCGGATCGAGCTTTTCCGCCTCGCATTCGGCGTCGGCGGCGCCTCAGCCTGTCCCATTGGCCGCCTGAACAACACACTGACCGCCCATCTCGGAGACCGCAAAATCACACTCTCGATTGGGGTTAAGGAACCGACACTTTCTCTGGCAAAGCGCATCAGCCTTGCCGCTCTTTGCATCGAGACATGCCTCCCTCGCGGTGGCGCCGTCACCATCGACCGCTCACCGCAGGACGCGGGGCTGTTCCTCACCGCCACAGGCGCGATCCGGCTCGACACGGCACCGTTATGGGAACTGGTAACCGCGGGCGAACCGCCCGCAGACCTTCCCCGTGCGGCAGACGTCCATTTCCTTCTTCTGGGCGACCTGCTTCGCACAGAGGGGACCACACCGGCGCTCTCAATCGATACCGATGTGCTCACGCTGGCATTCTGATCCTACGGGCGGCAGGTTCCGTCACCGGTCACGAGATATTTGAAGCTGGTCAGCTGCTCCGCACCCACCGGTCCCCGCGCATGCATCTTGCCCGTCGCTATCCCGATCTCCGCGCCCATGCCGAACTCGCCACCATCGGCAAACTGGGTCGAGGCATTGCGCATCAGGATCGCGCTATCAATGCGCTGGAAAAACCGCGCCGCCGTAGCGTCATTCTCGGTCAGGATCGCCTCGGTATGGTTAGAGCCATAGCGCCGGATATGCGCAATCGCCCCATCCACCCCATCCACAATCTTGGCCGCGATGATCTTGTCTAGGAATTCCTTCCCGAAATCATCCTCACGCGCAGCAACAACGCCGTCGATCTCTGCCAATGCACCATCGCCCCGAACTTCAACGCCAGCATCGAGCAGGTCTTGCACCAGCGCCGCGCCATGCTTGTAAAAGAACGCCCGATCAATCAGCAGACATTCCGCTGCGCCGCAAATCCCCGTCCTGCGGGTCTTCGCATTCAAAACCACGCGCCGCGCTTTTTCTAAATCGGCATCGCCATCCGCATAAACGTGGCAGATCCCTTCCAGATGCGCAAACACCGGCACCCGCGCCTCGCGCTGCACAAGGCCGACA
Organism: Marivivens sp.; assembly: GCA_017643845.1. Classification (GTDB taxonomy): domain Bacteria; phylum Pseudomonadota; class Alphaproteobacteria; order Rhodobacterales; family Rhodobacteraceae; genus JAEPMR01. The sequence goes on from JAEPMR010000014.1 coordinate 39,600, forward strand.
AGCCCCTTGCCGCCACGCGGCACGATCACGTCGATATGTTCCACCGCGCGCAGCATCGCCGCCACCGCCTCACGATCCCGCGTCGGCACCAGCTGGATTGCCGCTTCAGGTAGTCCCGCCGATTTCAGCCCCTCCACGAGACAGGAATGAATCGCGCCCGACGAATGGAAGCTCTCCGATCCCCCGCGCAAAATAACCGCGTTGCCGGATTTCAGGCACAGCGCGCCCGCATCTGCGGTCACATTGGGGCGGCTCTCATAAATCACACCAACCACACCCAAGGGCGTGCGCACCCGCTGGATATGCAGGCCAGATGCCATGTCCCATTCGGTGATGATCTCGCCCACCGGATCGCGCTGCTCGGCCACAGCCCGTAGCCCGTCAACGATGCCGCGAATACGGTCCTCATCCAGCATCAGGCGGTCCATCATCGCGGGGCTCAGCCCCTTTTCCCGCCCATAGTCCAGATCACGCGCATTGGCGGCAATAATCTCTGCCCGCCGTTTCCAGACGGCCTCCGCCGCACCGATCAGCGCCGCATGTTTACGCTCGGCACTGGCAAATGCCAGCTCCGCCGCCGCATCGCGCGCCCGCTCTCCGATGTCATGCATCAGCGCTGTAATATCCGTCCCGCTCATTCAGCCACCCTCTTTGTCCTACAGCACCATATCGTCCCTGTGGACGAGCGCCGCACGCCCCTTATACCCCAGAATATCTTCAATTTCCGCGCTTCTGCGCCCCTGAATCAGCCGCGCTTCCGCAGCCGTATACCGGCTCAGTCCCAGCCCCAGCCGCACACCGGAAGCACCGATGATTTCCACCGGATCACCCCGTCCGAAATTGCCGCGCACCTCGGCCACACCCGCCGGCAGCAGGCTCTTGCCATCCGCAAGCGCCTTTTCGGCACCATCATCCACCGCCAGTGCGCCTTTCGGCTTCATCGCCGCAATCCACCGCTTCCGCGCCGCCTGAGGGTCGCTATGGGCGTCAAACCAGGTGGCCGCAGCCCCTTCCTCCAATGCCCGCAAGGGATGCATCGTCGTGCCGAGCGTGATCGCCATGGCACATCCCGCCTCGGTCGCGATCCGCGCGGCCATCAGCTTTGTGATCATGCCCCCTTTGGACAGGCCTGAAACTCCGTCTCCGGCCATCGCCTCTATCTCCGGCGTGATTTTCTCGATCCGGTCAAAGCGCCGCGCCTCTGGGTCCACATTCGGATTGCCCGAATAGAACCCGTCCACATCCGACAAGAGCACCAATTGATCCGCGCCTACCGTCACTGCCACCTGCGCCGCCAGTCGGTCATTGTCACCGTAGCGGATTTCATCCGTGGCGATCGTGTCGTTCTCGTTGATGATCGGCACGGCGCCGAGCTTCAGCAATTGCCGCAGCGTTGCGCGGGCGTTGAGATATTGCCGCCGCTCCTCGGTGTTCTGCAGCGTCAGCAGGATCTGC
>JAEPMR010000014.1:41064-51325 GCA_017643845.1 Marivivens sp.
TTGGCGTCACGCCGAGCGCCAACAGGGTTTCCATCGTCGCACGGCTGTTCAGGTAGCGCCGCCGGTTCGCAGAATCCTCCAGCGTCACCAGTACCTGTCCGGTCTTGATCCCGTGTGGAGAGAGTGCCTCTTCATAGGCCCGCGCCAGCCGGATTTGCCCAACCGAAGCAGCCGCCTGAGACTGCTCCAGAGCCAACTCGCCCTTGGGCATTCCCAATATGCCCCGCCCCAAAGCGATCGAACCCGATGACACCAGCACGACATCCGTTCCCCGCGCCCTCAGCCGCGCCACGTCATCTGCAAGCGAGGTCAGCCAGTCAGATTTCAGCGCCCCGCTTTCGCGGTCCACCAACAAGGCCGAGCCGATCTTGACGACAAGCCGCCGCGCCGTGTTCAGGGATGCCAAGTTTCGTCCTCCTCGGGCCCGGCCTCCTCGGTACGTCGCCGGTCCACATGTGCGCGCAGCGCCCGCAATACGTCTTGCAGCCCTTCACCCGATGCCCCGGAAAGCAGGAGGATTTTCTCCCCCGTCGCAGCTTCCAGCTCCTCACGGATAAATGCGCGTTCTTCTTCGTCCAGCGCGTCAATCTTGTTAAGAACCGTCACCCGCGGCTTCTCCGTCAGATGCCCGCCATAGGCGTCGATCTCGTCGATCACCGTCTGCCAGTCCCCTACCGGATCGCCGGATGTGCCATCCACCAGATGCAAAAGCGCCGCGCACCGCTCCACATGGCCCAGAAACAGATCGCCCAGTCCGCGCCCTTCGGACGCGCCCTCGATCAGCCCCGGAATGTCAGCGACCACAAACTCGGCCCCGTCCACAGCGACCACACCCAAATTCGGCACCAGCGTTGTAAACGGATAATCAGCAATCTTCGGGCGCGCGTTCGATGTCGCGGCGAGGAAAGTGGATTTTCCCGCATTCGGCAGCCCCAAAAGCCCCACATCTGCGATCAGCTTCAGCCGCAGCCAGATCGTCCGCTCGATCGCTTCCTGTCCGGGGTTGGCGCGACGCGGCGCCTGGTTCGTTGCGGATTTGAAATGCAGGTTGCCCCAGCCGCCATTACCACCCTTGGCGAGCACCACACGCTGGCCGACCTCGGTCATATCCGCAATCAGCGTTTCCTCATCCTCGTCGAGAACTTCAGTGCCCACCGGCACCCGCAACACAATATCGTCGCCATCCGCCCCAGTGCGCCCCTTGCCCATGCCGTGCTGTCCGCTCTTGGCAAAGAAATGCTGCTGGTAGCGGAAATCAATCAGCGTATTCAGCCCCTCCACGGCCTCTACGATCACGTCGCCACCGCGTCCGCCATCGCCGCCATCGGGTCCACCATATTCGATGAACTTTTCCCGCCGGAACGAGACACAGCCCGCCCCTCCACCGCCGGAGCGGATATAAACTTTCGCAAGGTCGAGGAATTTCATCTGTCAGGCTTTCTATCTGTTGCGCAGGCGATACTCTAAGCTGCGGCATTCCTCAAGCTGTCATACCGTGCCCGCGTCAGCACAAAGTTCCGTGCCAGCACCCTTTGGCCCCGCGCCCTACAGTCTTCCACACTGTCGGGGCGGTTTTCAAATCCCAGCTTTTGCAACACCCGCACAGAGGCCGGATTATCCACCCAAGCCGCCGCGGTGATCTCATCCCAATCATACCGCGCAAATGCGCCTGCGATGACCGCCGCCGCCATCTCGGTGGCATAGCCCTGCCCCCATGCAGAGCGATGCAGGAAATACCCCAGCCCGTGGGAATGAACGCCCATACCACCGATCACCCGATCTCCGCACCAGATCGCCCCGACGAACCCATCGTCCTCCGGTATCACGCGGCAGCGGCTCTCGGTAAACGCATGGTCCGCAGGCCATGGCCAACTCGATGTCATCCGCACCACATCAAAATCACTCGCGATCTCGTGCATCGGCGCGACCGTTTCCGGCCCATGCGGGGCAAACCGCAGCCTCTCAGTCCAGATCTCCATGCTGGAGCGCCTCCCATCTCTCGCGGGTCAGCCACATATCGCGGCTGGCCATATCGCGCCCCTGAGCGCGGCACGGCAAGGTTTTCGCGCCAACATCGACAAACCCCACCTTCCGCAAAACCGCGCCTGAGCGTTCATTGTCAACGAAATAACCAGACCTGATCGCGTCATTTGCAGGGATAGCGAAATAGACCCCAAGAACCGCGCGTGCCGCTTCGGTCGCATATCCACGCCCCCAAACGCGCCGCGCCAGCCAATAGCCCAGCCCCGTTTCGGTCGTCCCGATCATTCCGCAGAGCCCGTCCGCATCGCAAATGGCAAGGCTATCCTCCCGCCCCGCCGCACATTCACCAAGGAACCAGACCGCATCTTCATGCGTGTAGGGATAAGGCACCACTGACAGCCAGCGCACGACCTCCCAGTCATTGAGCGCTGCTGTAATTAGCTCTGCGTCTGCCATCACAGGCGCACGCAGCGTCAGACGTTTGGTCTGCATATTATCCATGTGCCGCTCTCCAGTCATTGGGACTTAACGCCATGCGCTGAATAACCACCTCCGCCCCGTCGGAAACGCGGACTGCGCGCTCCTGACAGGTTTCCCTGAAACCCAGCTTTCTCAACACGCCGCGCGATGCATGATTGCCAATGTGATAGCCGGAAACCAGCGGCTCGCTTGAGCGTGCGAAATACCAGCGCAGCACCGAATGCGCGGCTTCCGTCATGTAGCCCAGCCCATGGAAGGCAGGATCAAGCCAATAGCCGAGGTCCGGTTTGACCGAAATCACCCCGATCAGGCCATCTCCGGCGTCGATTGCCCAAACGGTGCCCGCCTCAGGCTGCGTGACATGGTCTAGAAACCATGCGGCATCCTTTTCGCCATAAGGAAACGGCACCAGCGTTAGCCAGCGGGTGACGTTCCAGTCGTTCAGGGTTTTCATGATGCGCGGCCCATCCCCCGCCACCAGGGGCCGGAGTATGAGGCGCCTGGTGGAAAGTTCAGGGATCATCGCTCACATCTTTCGGGTATAGGTCCAGGTTGGGACGGTCGAATTACGGGCCACGGAAAACGCCTCAGCATCCCCAAGGTAGTCGAAACCGCAGTTGGTCAGCACACGGGCAGAGCCAGGATTGTCCTGAAACACTTCAGCGAAAATCCTGTCTGCCTCATGCGGATTGGCATCCAGAAGCGCCGCAACCGCAGCAGTCGCAATGCCCGAATTCCAGAACGCAGGCGCAACCCAGTAGCCAATCTGAGACTGATCCCGGTCCATCCGCAACAGGCTGATCACGCCCATCACCTCGGCATGGGCCTTCTCACTACCGTCGATAATCCAGACATCCTCGTCCCGCGCATCGGCCAGTGCCTTGTCGATGAAGGCATCCGTAGCCCCCGGCGGCAGGGGATGCGGGATCGAACGGGTGCCCTTGGCCACCCTCGGATCGCCTGTGTGCATACCGATCAGCCCCGCGTCAGACTTGCGCGGCGGTCGCAGCACAAACCGCTCGGTCTCGATGACCGGCTGCACGACAATATGTTCCTGCAACATCGTTGCTCCTCCTCAAATGCTTTTCGGGGCCATTCCTCTTCCCCGTGATCCGGCCCGCCCTCCTCTAAACGGACCACATCAATTATTTATGTAGGCACTCCAAAACGAAACGGGGGGATCGGCGCTGGCCGATCCCCCCAATTTGATACCTTGTGAAGGTTCGGCTTACTCAGCGGCCTCCGCCACTGGGAGAACCGAAATAAAGGTGCGCTGCTTGAGGCCCTTGTGGAACTTCACTTGGCCTTCGACAGTTGCAAAGATGGTGTGATCCTTGCCCATACCAACGCCTTCGCCCGGCCACATCTTGGTGCCGCGCTGACGCATGATGATGTTCCCCGGAACGACGGCTTCGCCACCGAACTTCTTCACGCCAAGGCGACGGCCTGCGCTGTCGCGACCGTTACGGGAGGAACCGCCTGCTTTTTTATGTGCCATAGTCTCTCTCCTTGCCTTCGCTTACTTGGCCAGTTCTTTGGCCTGTTCAACCCACTCGGGCTTGATTTTCGCACTTTCCACAGTCTCCGCATCGGCAGCGGCCAATTGTGCAAAGGTGGTGATGCCAGCGGCGTTCAGCTTCTTCACAGCCGCCGGACCGACACCAGTGATCTGGCTCAGGTCGTCAGCAGCGGATGCAGCGGATGCAGCAGCTTCTGCCTTCGGTGCGGCAGCGGCCTTCGCCGGTGCGGCTTTCTTCGGAGCAGCGGCAGCAGCGGCAACGCCAGCAACCGAACCTGCACCAACAGCGGCTTTCACGCCGGACTTGTCCGCACCTTTTTCAAGAATGTCGGTGATGCGTACCAGCGTCAGCTTCTGACGGTGGCCTTTGGTCCGCTTGGACGAGTGCTTACGACGACGCTTGACGAAGTTGATCAGCTTTTCGCCTTTGATCTGGTCGATCACTTCGGCCTGAACGCCGGCACCTTCAACGAAGGGCGCGCCAACCGTGGAACCAACCATGAGAATCTCGTTGAACTGGATTTTGTCGCCCGCATCGGCGGCCAGTTTCTCGACACGCAGAACGTCGCCGGAAGCGACTTTGTACTGCTTGCCACCGGTCTTAAGAACCGCAAACATATGTTATTCCTTCATTTTCCGCGTCTCTGGGGTCCCCTTTGCAGGGCGTTTCGGCGAAAGCCACCCGTGGACAGCGCGCCCCGTTTCAGGACGAATTTACACAGTCCCCCAGCCAATTCGACCGAGGAAGCCGCCTTATGAGTAGGAACAGCCTCCTTGTCAAGCCTCGGCAGATGCTAAAGATCAGCGCTTTGCAGCATCTGCGCAGCGGCAAATCCCAGCCGCAAACTGATCTCCTCGAACACCGGATCAAATGCCGAAAACAGCGCCCTGTTCAGCGCCACGCCCGCATCGGTCTCGGAAAACGCAATGTAGGTATCCAACTCCCCGTCGCTGAGCGGCTGATAGGCCAGCATGAGAAAAGAATAAAGCCATTCTTCCGTGCTGTCGCGAATGTCCGGCTCCTGTGCCCAGACATCCTGCAAAATCTGCTCCTCGCTCATGCCCTGAGGAAACGCACCGCCGTTCAGCAGACCAACATAGAAGGCGTAATTGGAATTCAGCGCACCTACCACATTCGTCTCAATCAGGTCATTGGCGGCAATAAACGCTTCGATCTGTCCGAAACGCTCGGTTTCGTCGGCAGCCGCCAACGCCGCGATCTCGCGGGCCATCGCATCCACCTCGTCATCCAGCATCGCCCGCCGCGCAGACAGCTCCAACGCGGCCACGCTCGCTCCCGGTTCTGTGGTGAAAAACGCGGAGATCGCCTGCGCCTCAGTTGCATCCAGCGCCTCCGCCATTCCTGCGATCACACCCTCATAGATCCGCTCGGGGTCATAAATATCCGCCACCATCCCGACCCATCGCGCGCCTGCGCGGTCCGGGAACATGTCACTGCCGATCTGGGTGCCATAGGCGATACCCTCGGCATGCATGATGCCCACCATTTCCTCGAGGTTCAGCGCCGCACTCAGCGCCGCGATCTCCTCGCCATGCCCCGCCGCCTGCGCCGGAGCGGTCGTGACCAGCGCAGCCCCCGCCGCGATGCCGAATACCGCTCCGCGGATTGCCGTCATATCCATGCCACTCCCTCCGGTTTTTAGCGCGTTGATCTAAGGATAGGGCGCAGCCGGAGCGGTTCCAAGCCCGCACACCACAGCGTGATCAGGGCCGGTGCTGAATTTCCCCCCAATTGCCTCTTGCGCCTCCCCCACACAGGCATTAAACGCGCCGAAGACCCCCGCGGAGAGGTGCCGGAGTGGTCGAACGGGGCGGTCTCGAAAACCGTTGTGGGTGCAAGCCCACCCAGGGTTCGAATCCCTGTCTCTCCGCCACAACTCTTAAATCATTGTTTTTTAAGGTGGAAATTCCATGTGGTCCACCCTATGGCGTGGTACATGATGGACCACAATCACCGACTCGGAGAAATACCAGGCGAGGCTCGGCCTGACATGCGGAATCTTTGCAAGCCGCGGAGTAAGGGGTACTCCCTCCGTATGATCACACCTGACGTTCTAGTCGGCACATTGAACCCTTGGACAGGCAAGCCTTTCGGTCGCGAAATCAAACTTGGGTTGAATACTCGAAGCCATGCAGAAGCCATTCGGCTCAGGGACGTTCGCCTTGGACAAATACGTCAACTCGAGTCCGAAGCGCTGGCCTCGCTGAATAAGAAAAATGTCGGTAAGATCATCGACCTTTCCCCAGAGAATGCGAGATTTTGGAGAGAGGAACGGGCATTAACGAATGACACAACTTCTCTCGAGGTTTTGGATAGTTACCTCTCAGACAAGCTGAACGAAGCCGATCAGGCAGGTTTTGAAGCAGAGGCAACGGCGTTTTATAAAATCGTTCGAGGCGGCCTGCATCTAGAGGAGGCATTAGAGCTTTATCTTGAGGAGAGGTCTGAGGGTAATCCTCACGGTTTCGCTCCGCTCGCTAGGACGACCACCTTAGATTTAAGAACCTCAATAAAGTACCTGGTCGCATTCCTTGGCACCGAAGCTCCTCTTCTGAGTGATGTTAATAAGAACAACGCCTTCAAGTTCCGAACCGAATACCTGCCTGTTACGATTGGGCTGAGGCAAGGAACAGTAAAGAAGCATCTGACCCTCCTTAGGGGTCTGTGGGCCTGGGCCATTGCAGACAAGCACTTCCTGAAAAACAGACGTGGCGGGCCGGCAATCAATCCCTGGATCGTAGACACCACCGGAACACCAAAGCAAAAACGTCTGGCACGTGGAGATGAAGACGTCCGCACCGCATTCACTTCAGAGCAAGTGAGCTTATTACTATCCGATTGCCCTGGACACGGAACGCGGCAGGGCGATCTGCTGCGCTTGCTGCTCGTTACAGGCTGCCGCGTCGACGAAATAGGATCTTTATTGCTCGACAACGTGGAAGAAGATGCGTCGAGATTCCGCATTGTTCACGGAAAAACCGACAACGCCATCCGCACAATCCCCATCGTGGAGGCCGCACAAGACTTGCTCTTGAAACGACTGCAGCAAGCCGAAATCCTCCAACTGGACATCCCTCAAAATCAAAGACGACTGTTCCCCGAATGGCCGTTGAAGCCGCAAACGGGCAAAGTAAATTCGGCATCCCAGTGGTTCACGCGTTACCGCCGAAACATCCTAGGTAAGTCAACCGATGGAAAGCTAACACTTCACTCATTCCGTCATACCTGGCGCACGATAGCTCGCCGCGCTGGCGTTGCGGAAGACCGCATTTATGAACTCGGCGGCTGGGAGGGTGAGAAAAATACTTCTTGGCGATATGATCATGGATTGGCCATCGAACAACTCACTGAGGTCCAAAGGCAGATTTGGAACGCCTTGAGAAATGGTGGCTACCTTGAAGAGTTTTAGTCTCGGGTGATGAAGAGGCGACGAAGCGAGACGTCGCAGGCGCTCCGCATAGTTGGTTCGCTAAGAGTTAATTCGGCCCAGACCTGCTGTTGGGCAGATGTGCAAGCGCTGCGTTGCAGCTTCCCCGAGGCAGACCTTCAGCAAGACGATCCTGTGTGGTGCGACTTGCAATTGCCAAAGGTGCTCAAAGCAATTGTAATCGACAGCAAGCATTGAGCTGTGATGCTCGTTGTTCTCTGTAGGAGTGAAAAATGGTGGCTGAGCTTGAAGGCGCATTGTCGAAGACGACGGGAAAGCACAGAGTTGCTTTGGACTGGTTCAATGAGAATAAGGGAGAGATCATTGCGTGGAGCGATATCCAGCAATTCTCCTCAGACCACAGTAGGTTAGTCAATCAAGCAAAAGGCATCTACAAACCCGAGTACTCCGATTATGCCTTGAGCCTCCGCACCATCCAGAACGGTCCCTATCCGGATAAGGATGTCGAGTACCGTACAGATGGCAGCTGGGTTCTGCACTACTTCCAGGAAAACCAGAATCCGGATCAACGTGACCGCGAGGCCACTAACCGTGGTCTGATGAGGTGCATGGAGGACCAAGTCCCGGTCGGAACCCTTGTGAAGCGCAAACCTAAGCCGGGCGTCGCTTACGAGGTCCTTGGTCTCGGGCTGGTGACCCAATGGGAGGATGGGTTCTTCACTATCGAGGGCTTTTCCGACACCGGCGGAGTACATGATGCCGAACACTCGGATGCTACTCGGTTACGTGCGACAATTGGTACAAGCAGCGAGACATTTGACGCTGAGAATGATCAGGATTTGCGAGAAAGGACCTTGGCACAGGTTGCCGGACGGAGAGGTCAAGCGGCCTTCAGGGCGGCCCTACTAGAAGCCTATGGTGGCAAATGCTGTGTAACGGGTTGCGCACTCAAGGACGCTCTGGAGGCCGCTCATATCGCTCCCTATCGTGGTGACCACTCACACCATGTTCAGAACGGGCTGCTCTTGCGATCAGACATCCACGCGCTCTTCGATTTAGGGTTGCTGGTCATCACGGAAGGCTACCGCGTAAAGCTTTCTACTGTAGCCCTGGAAGACGATAGTTACGTCAATTTTGAAAACAAACAGCTCGTACTTCCCGATGATCAGACACACTATCCAAGCCTGGATGCGCTCGGGCGTCACCGAAAATGGGCTGGAGTTTAACAACGGCCCAGACCGGTCATTCACAACAATGCCAGATACTGCGGCGCAGCTTCTCTAGACCTGGCATTCGTGCACTCTGCAGCATCTGAGCTTGTCGAATGGATAAAACGCGGGGAAATTGAACTGGTTACTATGAACTGAGTGAAACAGTGACTTACCCCAGGGGTGGTTCTGAAAGAAAGGGCGGCAGAACGACATCCGCAGTCTGCCTGCTTTGCATTGACCACCCATTTCTCCCGGGGGGCGGTTTGCAAATAATTCAACAGTCTCTAGCAGTTGGCGCTCAAGATCATATCCACGACGGCCCTGGTGCCTACGATGGGGTTTTTCAAGTTGATCGTTGCGGGAAGTTCCACACGAAAGGTAACCGACTGAGCATCCACATGTTGATGGGTGACGACGTCGTCGCGCCTCAAAACCTCGACGGCCGGATCCGCCATGTCGTAACCACGGACGAAGGTTACATTAAATGTAGTCGTGAATGGTGCCTCGTTGGCCATCCTGGCATGCTCGTATCCGATGCCCGACTCTGCGCCATATACAGAAACGCGTGAGAGGAACTCGTCGACAAGGCCGTTAGCACCGGTGGCTTTCAGTCTATTAAGAATGCTTTCCACCAACGAAGGGATCGACACAGCGGGCGCACCGACATCTGCCTGGCACAGCCCGATGCTTACGAGGAGCAAACGCGCCTCTCCAGAGGTGCCATCACTGGCAGGGATGGGCTCTATCTGATGAACACCATGGATGTTGTGACTAGAGGTGCTGCGTGTAGTGGTCTTTATCTCTATGCCCGTGCCATCCCATGCGAAGTCTCTCGCCGATCGGCGCCAGCCATCCCATGCCTGAACAAGGGGTCCGACCTGAGGGTCGTTCGCGCGGCGGCAGAGAGCGTCGAGAAGGAGGAGTTCCCCAGTTAGCCCGATGACAGCGCTTTCAGAAATCTCCATGCGCTTAATGGCGAGTTCAATCAGCGGCTCAGTGGCGGCAAAGGCGCGTCCTAAATAAACATCGGCCTTCTCGCGCAAGAGTTCTGTAGCAATAAATGCACCGACTTGATCGAAATGCCCCATAGCAGGCAAGCAAATGCGGTTAGCTTTTAGCGGAGGCAGGGTGTCACGGTGCCAGGTGTGATAGTGCATAGCATTCTTCACTGTGCCGGTCCGGGGCCTTAGCTCGTCGCCTGCCAGAAACAGTTCCAAGTGGCCGCGACTATCTCGAGCTACCCCGATCACCTTCGCATCAGTCAACCAGGTAATTGCACGATCAACTCCAATTGTGCCCGCAGGAACGACGTTGATCTGCTTTAGAACTGCTTCGTAACTGGTCATTAGAGCTCCATCTTAAATGAGGGTTGCCCCAGTACGGGTGGCTGAAAACTGCTCCGGCCCCCCCGCGGGGAGGCAGAGTCCAACCGCGACGGTGGGGTGCTCGTCATGCGTATGTTGATTGACGTAGAAGAGAATTTGACCGTCGGATCCACTGGGCCGCCAACTTGTATTGTTACTCGAAGGCACTTCAGCATGACGGTGGTAGTAGTCGAAATAGACGTCGCCGCGATACTGGCCATGTCCTGCGCTGGGATCGCTCGCACCCCAAGTGGTCTTGAGTTCACCTCCGACCACCCTCTTTGTGGTGGCGCG
>JAEPMR010000015.1:0-11218 GCA_017643845.1 Marivivens sp.
AAGCCCAGCTATGATCGCAAGACCCTCAATCTTGTCAAAGACCTCCTAAGCCAAGGCAAGGGGGCAAGTGAGATCAGTAAGATGACAGGTCTTTCACGGCAGGCGGTCTTGCGGATCAGGGATAGACCTGAGGCGGCAGAAGAGGCGTTGGTGAGGTGGGGAAGATGAAAACCGACAAACACGCTCAGAATGCTTCAAACATACCTTCGGTTATCTAAAGGGATCATCAGAATTTCCACCATTTGAAAATGGATCATTTGCGGCCGCATTTTCATTCATTTGCACTTGGCAATTAATTGCTTCTTGTATCGCGACATTCGAGCCTCGAAGCGAAAGGTTGGATATTTCTTTGCCCTGATAAAAAACCTGAAAGTTCAAGAGGCGCCGTATTTCATTTACAAAATCAACTGCGGCATCGCTCCCTACGTTCATATAGATCGCCAAGCTCACCCGTCCATCTTCCCAAGCGAAGCCCTCCGCATCGCCAATCCAAGGTACGTTATTGCCCATTTTTATTGTTAGTGGATATATCTTGTCTGCTTCCAATGATTTCCAATCATCATCACCGATGATCGTGTAGACCGTACTGTCGACCATATCGAAGCCGACACGCAAAAGGCCTCCACGTTCAAAACCACTATGTATGTAACAGCCGTCGCCTCGTGATCGATCAACCCCTATATACCAACCCGCAACGTTGTCTCTCCATGTAATGATTTCCGCAGACAACTGCGTCGCAAAAGTAAAGTGGGCTACGGACAACGCAGCGCTTAAAATTGAAGTTCTGCTCATATCAACTCCGATATCAGAGTGTGTGAAAGGTATTAAAAAGAATCAGATGTTGTCAAAACTTGGTCAGCCGGTTTTTTGAACAAGCTCAAATGAGGCAGCGGCAGGCGACTAAAATCTGACTGGAAAATATCCACAGTGAGCTTGGGGTCGAGTGAAAATTCAGCATTAAGGAGACACGATTCTCGGACTAGATCGAAGTCCCTAATCTCACACAAAGCGCCTTGAACGGAGTTTTTACCACAATTCAATGATCCATGTAGTTCGAGTGGTAGTTCAGTGCAAATTTGGGTGACATGGTCACGGTTACCTCCCGCTCTACCAAGCTAGCTCACGGGGCTATGAGCCTGCTGATTGAGAAACTGTTTTTTCGATCGCATCTTGAAGCTCGCCCATCCTGACCGGTTTGGTAATTACGCGGTCCATACCTGCTTCATAGCAACGTTCTTCAATTCCCCTAATCGCATCAGCAGTAAGAGCAATTATTGGTACCGCAGGCCGAGACTCCTCCCCTTCAATCCGCCGGATCATCCTCGACATCTCGAAGCCATCAACTTTTGGCATATGACAATCCGAAATCACCAAGTCATATGTATTGAGTTTGGCTTTTTCGAAGCCCTGCTGACCATCCTCCGCAACATCGGGATATTGCCCAAGTTTCTTAAGCTGTTCGGAGATGACAAGCTGGTTGGTCAGACTGTCCTCAACCAGCAGGATACTTAGCCCAACTACACTGTCTCGCTCATCGCTTTTATTCGAAGGCAGCTTGGACATTGTATTGCGCTCGGACAATTGAGCGAGACCTTGCACAAACTCGGATGGTAACAACGGAAACCGCTGAAGCCTAAAGAAGTTTGGACCGTCGCTGCCATCCATCTCAGTATGCGAGGCAACCGCATTTAGAATTTTCAAATTGGGATTTGCGGCAATGATCTGTTCAATCGCTTGCATGTTTGCAGCAAGGTTTTCTTGAGCGACCAAAACGATAGTCCCGTCTTCTGTCTGCGCTGCGCGTTTCACAAGCGTGTCAAGGTAATCGATTTTTTCTAAAGTGCTTCCTTGGCTACTAAGAAATGCACCAATGGCATCACAGCTCGCCTGTTCGTCGACATAAGCTAGTACGGTCAATCCAGATAGATCTGGCAAGATGATTTGATCTGGCAGCTTCTTACAAGGAATCTTCACAGAGAATTTCGAGCCAACGCCAACTTCACTCTCAACCGCAATCGTACCCCCCAAGAGTCCGGTCAGGTTGCGTACAATGCTTAGGCCAAGACCTGTGCCCCCAAATTCCCGAGTTGTTCCTGCCTCAGCCTGAGTGAACGGCGTGAAGAGCCTATCAATTGTGTCCTCGGACATCCCAATTCCGTTGTCGGAAATGTCGAATACGATATTGTCACCCTCTGACAACTCACAATGCAACTCGACCTCACCGCGCTTCCCGCCTCGGCCACGAGAGAACTTCACGGCATTACTCAACAGATTCATGAGTATCTGCCGCAATCGGGTGTTGTCTATTTCAACAAAACTCATAACTTCGGGCGTCAGGGAGAGGTGCAAACGAACATTTGCCTCCTCAGTCATTGGACGAATTGTATTGCAGACACGTTCAAGCTCTTCAACGAGCAAGGCTTTTCCCAATTGAATTTCCATCTTTCCGGCTTCAATCTTGGAAAAATCCAATATGTCGTCAATGATCGACAAAAGCGCCCAGGCACTATCTTTTATAGTCTTGAGTTTCTTTCGCTGGTCTTGGGTAAGATCGGACTCGGCGAGCACATCAGCCATACCTACAACGCCATTCATTGGTGTTCGGATTTCATGGCTCATGTTCGCGAGGAATTGCGACTTAGCTTGATTGGCATTCTCATTCTCAATCGCCGCGATTTCTAGTTCCTTATTTTTCCCATGCATTAGAAAAGTGAAGAAAAACAAAACTCCCATCAGGCTTGGAAACAGCGTCATGGCTGTTAGGGGGAAAACGTATTTCGAGGCCGCGTTATAACCGATTTCGCGTGGCCCCAAAAAATCGTCCTGATAAAAAACACCAGTCAACCATAGTGCGGAAATCACCAGTAGATGGAAGATCAACCATTGGCGTTCATGGACACTTGAGAAGATCAAGAAACTGGTTGCTGCCATAAGCATGAGTAACATGATCACTTGACCGGCAGGATCGATCAAATACGACGCAAGAAAAAGGACCACGTACCCGACGGTGACCCATACATTTCTAGCGATCAGGCTGAAGCCTTTGCGTATGAGGACGAAGCTGACAACAGACGACACGGTTGCACAGAAGGCAATCGCCGCTGTCTTCGGTGCGTCAAAGTTCAACAGAACAATGACCCACAATAGTGTTCCGATAAATGAATTGACGCTCGCGAATTGGATGATGCGCTTTTCAAGCAGGTTCCCCGCGTCATTTTCCAGCATCGAGCATGTCCTGTTGATTGCACCAACCGGGAAGGTTCTATTTGATTGTTAGAGCATGACGGTCTGTTGGTCCATCTGAGCGATGTATTTTTGACATAGAGGGGCCAGCTAGACGGAAGATTTCTATAGGAACACTGGACAAAGACGCCATTGAAAATTCCTTGTTGGAGCAGATCGTCTTTCAGTGGTCGCGAACTTACGAAACCTGATCAGTGAGAATCTCTAGGATTTCACCTCGCCGATCACGACTGTGCCAAATGTGGTCCATCTTGTGCTACAACCATTTTTGTACCACAATGTTGCTGTAAGGCATTGAATTAATTACCTATGTGTACTGATGAAATCGTTTCCCTGTCTCTCCGCCACTAAACAAATCCCGAACTAGTCCGATCCACGCAGGGAGTGCCACTCGGCGCTCACCTCTTTTCACAACGCAGCGTCCCGGTGAGCTTGGCGAAGTTCGGCGCTTAGCGCGCATCTGCGCATCTCTGTGCCAGAACAAGGCAAGACATGCTGGCCGTTCGGTTTTCGAACTGTGAACTGTGCCGAACGCACATTCAACATGCGCTGAGATCAACAAAGGCCAAAACAACCCTTAAGCAACATTTCCAACTTGGCTCTTATCGGCTTCGAAATTTACAAAATTTAAGCGCTTGGGCGAAATGATCTCAATTGCCACCATAATCGAAACATTTATTTTCTGACGATCGCCGGTAAGCCTAAATGAACAGTTCGAATTTTAACGCGGGCCGAGAAGAGCTTCGCTCCGCTTGGGCCGAAAGTCGCGGCCTCTATTGGTTCGTGGCCGTTTTCAGCTTTTTCGTGAACCTGCTCATGCTTACTGGCCCGCTCTACATGTTGCAGGTCTATGACCGTGTACTGGGGAGCCGCTCCCAGGAAACACTTCTCGCACTGTCGCTGCTGGCTGCCTTTCTCTATGCCACAATGGGCATTTTAGATTACACCCGCGGCAGGGTGATGGCCCGTGTCGGAGCCCGCTTCCAAGACCGTCTGGATCGGCGGGTCTTTGAGGCGGCGCTCAAGAAAAATTCCCCCAATGCACCACAAAGCGTCGCGGCGACCGCACATCGCGACCTCGAGTCAGTGCAGCGCCTCATGATTTCGCCCGCGTTGATGGCGCTCTTCGATATTCCTTGGACCCCGGTCTTTCTGGCCGGCATCGCGCTGTTTCACCCATGGCTGGGCATGCTGGCTGTCGGGGGAGGAACGGTTCTCATTTTGATCAGCTTACTGAATCAAATCACGTCCCGCCGCCCGTTGCTGAAATCCAATGTTGCCAGCTTCCGCTCCGATACAATATCCGATCAGCTCCGGTCTGAATCCGAAATGATCCAAAGCCTCGGCATGCGTGGTGCAGCTTTCGACCGTTGGCAGGTTGCCCGTGCCGAAGCGCTGCGCGAAACGGTGAACGCCAGCGAAACCGCTGGAACTTTCGCCTCCTTGACGAAAACTCTCCGTCTATTTCTGCAATCCGCCATGCTCGGCTTGGGTGCCTATCTTGTCTTGCGGAACGAGCTGACCCCAGGCGCAATGATTGCGGCCTCGATCCTGCTGGGCCGCGCTTTGACACCCATCGAGCAAGCCATCGGCCAATGGCCCGTCGTCCAGCGCGCCATGAAGGGCTGGAACAATCTCGCCGAGTTGCTCTCCGAAGTCCCCGTCGAGCAGCCCCGTACACCGCTTCCCATCCCGAAGGCCAGGCTGGAGGTGCAAGGCATCACCGTCATTCCTCCTGGCATGCAACAAGCTGCCATCCGCGGCGTGAGCGTCTCCGTCCAACCCGGCCAAGCAATTGGCATCATCGGTCCCTCAGGCTCAGGCAAAACAACGCTCGCCCGCGCCATCACCGGTGTCTGGCGCGCTGCGGCTGGCAAGTTGCGCCTCGATGGCGCGACGCTCGATCAATATGAACCCGATGTGCTTGGCCAGCACATCGGCTATCTGCCACAACGCGTGCAGCTCTTTGACGGCACGATCGCAGAGAACATTGCTCGCCTTAGCCTGAAACCCGATCCTCAAATGGTCGTGCAGGCCGCCCAGAAAGCCGCCGCCCACGAGATGATCCTCAAACTTCCAGATGGCTATGATACCCGCGTGAGCGCCAATGGAAGCCTTCTTTCCGGCGGTCAATTGCAGCGCATCGGGTTGGCCCGCGCGCTCTTTGGAGCGCCGGTAATTCTCGTGCTCGATGAACCAAACTCCAATCTAGATAACGAGGGAAGCGAAGCGCTCAACACCGCAATCCGCAACATGAAATCGGAGGGAAAGTCAGTGCTGATCATGGCCCATCGCCCTGCCGCAATCAAAGAATGCGACACACTACTTGTGCTCAAAGAGGGCGTAGCCGCCGCATTCGGACCGCGCGATGAGGTCTTGAAAGCGACCGTCTCGAACCATGCCGCCATCAAGGCCACGCCTGCTGGAGGTGTCTCATGAGTGCAAATAAATGGTCGGCGCGTCGCCCCATCTTTATTGGGGCAGTCGCGGTCCTGATCCTTGTCGGAGGGCTGGGCGCTTGGGCGACGTTTACAGAAATCTCGGGCGCGATTGTCACCAGCGGCAAAATTGAAGTCGATCAGAACCGTCAGGTGGTGCAGCATCCTGATGGCGGTGTCGTCGCCGATATTCTCGTTGAAGAAGGCGATATGGTCGAAGAAGGCGATATCCTTATTCGTCTCGATCCAGCCGATCTCGCCTCACAATTGCATATCATCGAAGGGCAACTTTTCGAGATAATCGCCCGCCGTGGCCGCCTTGAAGCCCAAAGAGACGGTCAGGCAGACATCACCTTCGATCCTGAATTGCTGGCAATCGTTGCAACAAACACCTCAGTTCAAGAACAGATCAGCGGTCAGCAGCGCCTCTTCGACGCGCGCCGTGCCTCGATAGCCAACGAGATCGAACAACTCGAAAAACGTCGCAGTCAGATTGCGGATCAGATCATCGGCATCGATGCGCAGATAGCCGCCATGAACATGCAACTCGAGTTAATCACTCTAGAACTTACCGATCAGCAAACCCTTCTAGACAAAGGGCTCGCACAAGCTGCCGCAGTCCTTAACTTGAAACGCGAAGGCGCCCGCCTCAGTGGCGCTGTCGGAGAACTGAAAGCACAGCGTGCTCAGGCCGAAGGCCGCATTACCGAAATCGACATCGAGGTTTTGAAGCTCGGCACCAGTCAGCGGGAAGAAGCGATCGCGCGCTTACGCGATCTCCGTTACCAAGAGCTCGAACTGGCTGAACAGCGCCGAAATCTCCAAGAGCGCCTCTCACGCCTCGATATCCGTGCTCCAGTTTCGGGCATCGTCTATGGGATGCAAGTCTTCGCAAAGCGCTCTGTCATCCGTTCTGCCGATCCGGTCCTCTATTTGGTGCCTCAAGACAAACCCTTGGTCATAATGGTCGAAGTAGAGCCGATCGATATTGATGAGCTGTTCGTCGATCAAAATGTGACCTTGCGGTTCTCGGCCCTCGATACCCGAAAAACTCCAGAACTATTCGGCCGAGTGATCAGAGTCTCAGCCGATGCGTTTCAGAATGAAGCAACCTCCATTAGCTACTACCGCGCCGAGATCACGTTGAACGAAGGCGAAGCCGCCCGCCTACCCGAAGGGACAACTCTTGTACCCGGAATGCCGGTCGAAGCCTTCATCCGCACCTCTGACCGCACACCGCTGGCCTATCTGGTAAAGCCGCTGGCAGACTATTTCGCAAAGGCTTTCAGAGAGGGGTAAGAAGGACACTATGCATCCCGCATTATAGACAGAGGCACGATTTGCTCCTGTCACCTATACTTATCCGCGCTCGCACAGCGCTCGAGCCGCTGTTAAAATGATAGAACCGGGAGCATTTTATGAAGTTCACGACTTTCGAATTTTTTTGACAGATATGATTGCTGAGCCTCTAGGCATTTCTCTTGTCGACGCCACCCAGTGGCATAGCTCTTGCACAGAGTTTGCAACCAAGAGCAGTAGGCCCAACACCTCCCATGACTAAGACAAAATGGATCCGCCAATCACATGTTCAGGAACCGGAACCGCAGTTCTGGCTCACCCTGCGCAAGTACGGATTTCAGCTGAACGAAACACTAAGCACCACGTTGAGCGCACGTGACCGCCATGCCGAGATTTTCCTCAGCGAGGACAACCGAAAAATCGCCCTGTGTTTCACCCGCAAACGCTCCGAATGGTCCTTTCCGCTCTCCGATCTTGGCCCCAACGACCACAGCCGCCGGATCGACGCACCCAATATCATCAAGGGCAATCCCCAGCTTTCTGCGCGGCTGGCCGAGGGCGGCCAATCCGCACGCATCCGACTGATGGTTGATGGTGAATATTACATCGGAAAGATAGAGCCGACATTCTGTTTCGACGGCGCGGAAGAACCCGCAGTTGATGGGGATATCGGAGTGTTTCGCCTCTGGCTCGGCGATGATGTGGTGATGATCGGTGGTGGCCGTATCCGCGCCGAGATTGCCACTGCTCTGGCCGAAGCCCTGCCCTTTGACAGATATGACTATTTCCTGACCCCAACAGAAATCGACGCATTCGAACAGCAGGCCCGTCACATCCGTGCCTACGCCGCGCAGAAAAACGATGTGCCGGTTCTGAACAAACAGCTCGCGCACCGCCGGATGCGCACGCTCAGCCGCTAGTTCTCGCGAAAACTCATCCTCAGACTGTCTGAAAACGGCGTCAGGACAAAATCGAATACCGTCCTTTCGCCGGTCAGGATCATCACATCGGCAGGCATCCCCGCGATCAGCTCCACGGCCTCGGGGAGCGCCTCCAGCGCCTCTGCCGCCACCAGAACCTGCGCCAGAAAATAGGGTTCGCCCGTGCGTTCATCCACCAGACGGTCCGCCGAAACGGTGCGCAAAGTTCCGAAAATCTGCGGCAGGTTCCGCTGGGTATAGGCTGTGAGCAGCACCCGTGCCTCCATTCCGGGGAAAACGGTGTCAATATCCTGCGGGCGCAGCCGTGCCTCGATCACCAGCGCACCGTCATCCGGCACGATATCCAGAATCTCTCCACCTGGTTGTAGAATGCCCCCCACTTCGGTCGTGACACGCAAGTTCAGCACCTGCCCCGCCATCGGTGCCGTAACCCGCGTGCGTGCCAGCGCATCGGCACGTTCGGGGATCTGGCTGCGAATGCTCGCCAGCTGTGCCCGCACCTCCGCCAATTCGGTCGAAACCGCCTCACGGTTTTGCTGCTCGGTTGCGTGGAGTTGCAGTTCGGTCTCACCGATCTGTTGCTCCAGTCGCGCTATGCTCGCCCGATGACTGGCCCGTTCTGCCGTCAGCTCCGCCTCCTGCCGCTTCAAGGTCAACAGCGGCGCAAGCCGCTGCAACCCCTGATCATATAGCCCCTGCATCGCCGCGATTTCCTCGGCCAGCAACGCTGCCTGTTCCTCCTGTGCGGAAATCACTTCGGTCAGTCCTGCGATCTCCTCACGTAACTGCTGCACACGGCTCCCCAGAATCCGCTCGCGCGCTGCCTGCGTCGCAAGCCGATCCTCAAACAGCGCGACCTGCCCCGCCTTGGCCTCCGCAATCTGCGCCGGCCGCTCCGCCATCAAATCGTCTGGGAATTTGAAAACCGGCTCGTCGTCGCCCAGCTGTTCCGCCAACAGCCGTGCCTCTGTCGCCAGCAGAACAACCTCCCTCTCGCGCAGCTCGTCAAATCGCGCCAGCGCACGCACATCCTCCAGAGTGATGAGTGTCTGTCCCGCCGTGACATGCTCACCTTCGCGGACATGGATGGTGCGGATGATGCCGCCTTCCAGATGCTGCACCGTCTTGCGCGACCCGTCAGGGTTTACCACGCCCGGCGCCACCGCAGCCGAGGCCAGCGGAGCATGCCAGGACCACGCCCCGAACGCCCCGAAAAACATCAACGCCGCCGCCAGCCCCAGCCAGCGCCCGCGGCGCGTCAAATCACCCAGCGGCGCACCATCCAATTCACTTGGTGCGCGCGGCAGGATCAGGCGGAACAGGCCCCAGACAATCCAAATGGCAGCCAGACCCGCGGCCAGCACTACACCCGCCGCAGGGGTGACCTGCCCCGCCATCAATTGCGCAAAACCATCCTCCAGCGCTGTGATTATGTCATCCATCTCCATCACAGGCTCCTATTCCGCCGCCTGTCGTGTGGTCGCCTGCGCCGCCTGCGCTTTCTTTCCGGCCTGCATCATCTCCTGCAGAACGTCGTCACGCGGCCCGAACCGCGCCACCGCCCCGTCCTTCAGCACGACCACCCGATCCGTCAGCCGCAACAGATGCGGCAGGTGGGACACAAGGATTACCGTCGCACCCCGTTCCTTGATCCCCCGCAATGCAGTCAGCAAGGCAGCCTCCCCCATCCCGTCCAGATTGGAGTTTGGCTCATCCAGCACCAAAAGCGCCGGATCTCCGTAGAGCGCCCGCGCCAGCCCGATCCTTTGCCGCTGCCCGCCCGAAATCTGGTCGGCATATTGTCCGATGTCGGTCTCATATCCCTCGGGCAACGACAGGATCATCTCATGTGCGCCCGCAGCCTGCGCTGCCGCCAGCACCTTCGCGTCGTCGATCTCTCCCAGCCGCGCGATATTCTCTGCCACCGTGCCGCTGAACAACTCCACCGATTGCGGCAGATACCCCACATGTGCGCCGAGGCTCTCGCTGTCCCAATCCGCCACATCCGCCCCGTCGAGCCGGATCACACCCATCGATGGCGCCCACGCCCCGACCAAAAGCTTGCATAGGGTTGTCTTTCCTGATCCTGACGGTCCCAAGACGCCGCAGATCTCGCCCGCCGCCAGCTGGAAACCGATCCCCTTCAGGATCGGTGTGCCGGTCGCAGGCGCCATGAGGCTCACCCCCGTGAGCGAGAGCTGCCCCTTCGGACGCGGCAATTCGATCCGCTCCTGTGGCGCTCCGCTCTTGGCGAAAAGCGTTGCCAGCCGCCCCCGCGCCGCGCGGTAGCTGCCATAGCTCTTCCACGCCGATATCGCCCGCTCCACCGGCGACAGCGCCCGGCTCAGAATGATCGACGCCGCGATCATGCCGCCCGCCGTCAGCTCGGCCTGCAGCACCAGCCACGCCGCCGCGCCCAGTATCGCCACCTGAAGCCCCAGCCGCAGCGCCCGTGACAGATTGAACAGCAGCGATGTAATATCTCCCGCGCGTCGCGCCTGTGCATCGCCCGCCGCGTGAAGGG
Source organism: Marivivens sp. (assembly GCA_017643845.1). Classification (GTDB taxonomy): domain Bacteria; phylum Pseudomonadota; class Alphaproteobacteria; order Rhodobacterales; family Rhodobacteraceae; genus JAEPMR01. Next base: position 10,446 of record JAEPMR010000015.1, read on the forward strand.
ACTGCCAGCGGCGCACCACCGCGCCGATCATCCCCATTCCCGCCAGTGTTTCCGCATTGCCGATGAACTGCCCCGCATCCCGCCGCGCGGTTTGCATCTGCCGTCCGGCAGCAGCGCTTTTCTTACGCGTCAGTCTGTCATTGATCAGAGCCACCACGAACAGCACCACCGCCCCGCCGATGGCGATGACCCCCAGCAGCGGATGCATCATCCAGATCACCGCGATGAAAACCGGCGTCCAGGGTGCATCGAAAAACGCAAGGATCGCATCCCCGGCCACGAAGCTGCGCATATCCGCGACATCATTGAGGTCCGCCTCGGACCGTCCCCTAGCCAGCCGCGCCGCAATGGCCCGCCGCATCACCGGCGGCGACAGTTCAGCCTCGATCCACGCCCCTGTTCTGTTCAGCACCAGCCGCCGCGCATATTCCAGAACGCCATAGACCGCGATTGCCACCAGCGCGATAACCGTTAGCCAGATCAGCGTATCGACCGAGCCAGAGGCAAGCACGCGGTCAAAAATCTGCAGCATATAGACCGAACTGGTCAGCAGCAGGATATTCGCCAGAAAGCTCAAAACAAACAGCGACGGCCATTGCCCGCGCGTCTCCCTCAGCGCGTCGTGGAGCGGGTTGGATTGGCGCTTGCCCATAACCACCCCCTAGTTCAGTACCGGCGGCGGCGCGAATTCGATCCGTTCCGCGAGCTTGCGCATATTACGCAACGACGCCAGATGCTGATAGACCGCCTCCAGCGCTCCCTCGCCCTGCAAG
>JAEPMR010000015.1:11228-31418 GCA_017643845.1 Marivivens sp.
TTCAGCGTATCCCCGTCAAGCGCCTCAAATGCCTTGCGGTCCACTGCCATCACACCGGTAATCCGCCGTCCTTGACCCGCCTTGTTGCGGATGTCGGCACGGATCGGTGCCAGCAGCCCCAGATCGGCCAGTCGGGCGCAGATGGCGTCCGTGCGCAATGCCCCTTGCGCCACATCCGCCACAAAACTCTGCGCCCGGCTGACCAGGCCTCCCGGGCGGCCGTCCTCGTCAAACAGGGGCGCTCCCTGACCGTTTTTGTTCAGCCCCTCATAATCCTCAACGATCCCCAAAACCCCGTTCGATTGCCCCTTCTGCACCATCGCGACAAACGGATACTGCCGCAGCATCGCGGGCACATAGGCCACGCGCCAGCTGCCATCCTGTTCCAGATAGAGATTCTCGCCGTCCCCCAGCCCAAGCAGCGCCACCGCCCGCACCCCGTCGGGCGTTTGCATAAAGGCAATGACATAATCGCCCGCCAAATCTGCAAATTCCCGCGCCAACGCCGGCACCACCGGCATGTCACGGGCAAACGCATAGCCTTTCACGGGGTTGAGGAAGTGATCTCCGTGCCGTTCCTCGCTCAGAGGCACAGCGTTTTTCAGGAGTGAAGCGACCGTCATTGGATCACCTGTTCGTTGGGGCATTCATGACACCGGCCGGACGCGCGGGGCATTGCGCGAACGGCCGGTCCGTTCTGTTAGGCAACCGCGTCGTAATACGCCTGCGACGTCAGGTCTTGCCCGTCGTCCGCGTCAAATGTGATCTGCTCACCAGCAAGCACACCCCAGTTGTTCCACGTATCAAGCACGACATGGATGTCAGAGCCGGCTTCGGTATCGATGATATCGTCACCATCGATATCGACACCATCAGTCCATTCGGTCTTGCCATCCTTGCGGGTCTTACCATCCGCATGTTCGACATAGAGAATGGCCTGATCAATCCAGTAGCCAATGGTCTGCCCTTCGACCTCCGTATCGACCGCATTGCCACTCATATAGTTAAGCCACGAGGCCACCAGATCCCGCTCGACGGTCGAAACCTTCGCATAGTCGGTGCTCTTGCCCTTCGTGTCTTCGCCGCCTTCGAGGGCGATAAGCGCCTCAGCGAGCTTATACTCGCGGACCGTTTCGTCCCCATTCTCCGAAGCACTCCAGTCCCAATCCCCGACCAGCAGATAGGGCAGATCCTCACCCTTTTCCTTATAACTCGGGTAGGCACCGTCTGTTTCCGCATCCGGCGTAAAGTTGATCCCGCCATCCGCATCCAAACCGTCGAAATAGGCCGGATAGTTCAGCTCGAAGAGGTCATCCCTTGCAAACTCATCCCCCTCTTTCTCAAAATCAACGCCTGTGCCCTCAACGATCCCCTCATTGGTGTCGTCGCCATCCCAATAGGTTTGACCCAGATCGGATTTCCAGAATCCCGGCGTCCGCACACCCGGCCCCTCGATCATGTCATTACCGAAGTAGAGCATCCCGTCGTTCTTGAGCGTCCCGTCAGGATCCACCGCTGAGATGACAACCTCACCGGAGTCATCGACCACCACCTTGAAATACCCGTCGCCATTCATCTCCGGCGTGGTCTGAACCCAGCCTGCCTTCATCACTTCCTTGACGAAATAGGTACCCATTTCCAACCCCGTGAAGGACCAGAAACCATCGGCGTCAGACACATCCGTCTGAATTGCAACCCCGTCTTCCGCACCAAACGCGCCGTTGCCATCGTCGAGATACAGCTCGATCGTCCACCCCAGCGCACCGACTTCATCGGCATCCCAAGTTCCATCGCGGTCCACGTCAAAGAACTTGTAACCTTCAATGGAGCCAAAGCGCGTATTGGCAAAATCCAGCCCCGTCTGATCCGCGCCAGAGGTGCCCGTCACAACGTAGCCCGCGTTGCCGAACGTCTGGTAGGAGCCATCCGGCACCACCTCCCGCACAACCCCGCCCGCGTAAGAGGCATCCAGACCCGTCATCGACCACGATCCATCATCCGCAGTGGTGGTCGAGCGCTCGCCATCATCCAGCACGCCATCCCCATCCATGTCGATGAACACCGTCACACCGCCCCAGCCGGTATCCTCGGCATCAATGACCCCGTCGCCATCCATGTCCTCATACTTCGTGCCCGACAGGTCGAAGAGCTCGAAGTTATAGAAGTCGACCGTCTCAACAAACCCCGACTCCAGACCGCTCAGCGTCACTTCCGCATCGCCCAGAACCTTCCAGCCCTCCGGCGTCGCTTCCTTCACCGTGTAGGTGCCCGGAACGAGGTTATCGAAGACAACAACCCCACTCGCATCCGTGTCCACCGACGCGCCGATCTGGTTATCATCCGCGTCAAACAGCCCGATGCTCCAGCCCGATTTCACCGTCTGGTCACCGGTCGTGGTGAGGTCCCCATCCGCGTCGATGTATTTGGTGACGGTGATCTTGCCGTATTTCGTATTGGCAAAATCCATCCCCGTCTGATCCGCGCCGGAGGTGCCCGTTACAGTGTAGCCCGCGTTGCCGAACGTCTGGTAGGAGCCGTCCGGCACCTCCTCCATCACAACCCCGCCTGCGTAAGAAGCATCAAGACCCGTCATCGACCACGATCCGTCACCCGCAGTGGTGGTCGAGCGCTCGCCTGCGTCGAGCACGCCGTCCCCATCCATGTCGATAAAGATCGTCACACCGCCCCAGCCGGTATCTTCGGCATCAATGACCCCGTCGCCATCCATGTCCTCATACTTCGTGCCCGACAGGTCAAAGAGATCAAAGTTCAGGAAATCGGTCGTTTCACCCGCGTCATCTCCATAGACGTCCCCCGCACCGGGCGAGGCGACGGCAGGCTGCACAATATAGTCGAAATCTCCCAGAGTTACGACATTGGCATTCGTATTGACCCACTCACCTTCCGTTCCTGGCGTCGCGCTTGCCTCGACTATCCAATAGTTTAGATTGGGATCTAGGCCGGCAAAGTTGTAATAGCCCACCATTCCGTCGGTAGAGACAGTCTGTGTCGCATAATCCGCGAATTCGTACTGTGTCGTCTCCGAATTTCCCGATCCATCGGAAACATCATCCACATCAAATACGCCATCACCGTCATCGATATAAAGATAGATATACCAGGTCGGAATACCCGTATCCTCGGCATCCTTGATCCCGTCACCGTCGATATCTTCGTATTTATAGCCTTCAATTGAACCAGGAAGCGTGGCGCCTTTCAAAATTGACCATTCTTCGAAACCATCTGAAGTTTGCCATTTCGCCTGCTGTGTGCCGCCATTCGGATCATAGGTATCGTCAGCCGTCAGCGCAGCAGCAGTGCCGGTTCCCTGGTAGCCCATCGATGACACCAGATAGACATAGGTTGCGTCGGTGGCTGTCCCCAAGAGTGAACGCGCGCCTTCGAAATCCCCTTGCTCGATATAGAGCGCAATATCCCCAACACCGGACCCAGCTTGCAGATCATAATTCAGCGCAGCCCATGTATCGCCCTGCGCATCAAGGTCATAGACAAGCTCGACATTGGCGCCGGATTGACTCCCTTCCAGCAACAGCTCCACATCCGACGCGAGTAAATCAATCACATTTGTCCCGCCTGGCAGCGTGAGCAGCGCCGTGTCGGAGACAAAAATCATCACATCGTCGAGCGAAATATACTGATCACCGTTGTTGTTGGAATTTTCATTAATATCGAGCCGGAATTCATAGAAATTGCCCGTTGCACCTACGCCATCCAAGACATCCGAAGTCGAGGCATTAAAGAGCCCAACGTCGCTCAGCAGTAAGTCACTGGTATAGCCGTTGGCCTGTGCTTTCTCATCGTTATTGATATCGCCGGAGGTGTTTACGCCGTCCTGATCTCCGTTGGATTGGATCCGCAAAAACGGATCAATGACGCCCGTTCCGGCGCCGAATACATTATTCGTCCAGATTGCACCGGAAACCGTATCGACGATTGTCGGGCTGTCCGTCGCCGTAAGATCAAGGCTGGTAGACGTAACAACACCACTATGGGAGTCTGTCCCGCTGGTTGGGGCTTCAGGCGTAAATGAGAGGGAACTGACCGCAAGGTAACTATCCGTAAAACTGTCATACACCACGTCCGTCCCGTCATCCGCGCTCAGGAGGAACGTCTCGTCGAGGCTGTCATCCGGGTTTACATACCAGCTGGTGACAATGACGCCGTTGGCCTCGCCATCCAGATCGCCTTCTCCGCCATCGACAACCGTCCAGCTGTCATGGCCGTCCCCCCCCAGATCGACCGTCGTATCGTCGGCGGTGCCGTAAATTCCGTCCTCACCGGGATCTGTCACATGCTCCACTTCAAACGTGACAGACCCGCCCACATCAACACCCTCGGCGGTGATGATCGCGGTCGATCCCGGCGCATAATCTTCCAGATCGGTTGTGACGCGGAACAGGTCCTCGTCGCTTACAATGACTTCGTCCGTCGTCGTTTCGGTCGACATGGTACACCCCCCAAATTCAAACGGGGGGTCCTGACCACACGCGCGGCGCAGACCTTCAAATCAACCATCTGAACCAGCCCCCCCAGTTCAATAACTGCCCGTAACGGGCAAAACCCAACACATCAGCAGGCAAAAAATTCACACGCCCTCTGCCAAAGGGCTGCATGCCTGCAATAAATTTCTGCCTCGGATTTGTGGTCGTCGCTTCTGCGTCAACAGCCACCCCAACAATGGCACGTTCCCACATAGCGACGCCTTTGGCGAGTATGGAATTCCACATCCGCAACTTTGGGTAGAGTGAACCTCTCACCCCGATTTGTCAAATCTGGCGCTGGTTGACCTTGCGGAAACCGCGCAGGGCCGCATTATCGCGACCGGCTGACGGCACGCCCCTCCGCCCGCCATTCGGGCCAGCCACCCTCCAGCACACGCGCCTTTCGTCCAGCGCGCCGCAGCGCCGCGACGGCTTCCTCGGCATAAAGGCAATACGGACCCCGACAATAGGCGACAACGTCACGCCCCTCTTGCACAAAGGCGGGTGCATCGGGGATCGCGGCGGGGGGCAGATGCACCGCCTTTGGCAGATGCCCCAGCACGAACTCATCCTCAGGACGCACATCCAGAACCGTGACCGTCCCCTCCTGCAGACGGCGCTCCAGTTCATCGCGCCCCATAGGTTCCGCGCCATGCTCCCCGTCGGCGATGGCCGCAAGAATATCCCGAACCTGCGTCCTGTTCCGCTCCGCCAGCCTGCGCAACCCCGCCATAAGGTCCAGCACTACAAGGTCGCTTACCGCATAGATCACCTGCTTTCCCTCGCGCCGCGCCGTAACCAGCCCCGCGCGGCGCAAGTTCTGCAAATGCTGCGAACAGTTCGCCACGCTCAGCCCTGTCCGCGCCGCAAGCGCATCCACGCCCCGCTCAGTCTGAGCCAGCGCCTCCAATATCTGTAGCCGCGCCGGTGCCGCCATCGCCTGCGCGATCCGCGCATATTCCTCCAACAGGGCCAGTTTCGCTGTGGTTGACATCGGCTCGATGGCCTCCGATATTCATTCAAGTATTTACTTGATTGTATGCCCGCCACCGAACAGCCGCAACCCCACAGGCCCGCCCATGACCCATATACCCTATGCCCTCGGCCTCCGGGTCAACCACCGCGCCTTTGTCGAGCAGCTCATTCAGGTGTTCTTCGTCGGCCTCACCATCGGCCTCCAGCGCACCGTGATCCCCGCGCTGGCGGAGAGCGAGTTCGGCGTGGCGCAAGGCTCCGCGACCGCACTCATGGCCTTTGTCGTCGCCTTCGGCGTGGTCAAGGGCGCGATGAACTTCGTCTCTGGCCGCCTCTCGGAACGGGTCGGTCGGCGTCCGGTGCTGATATGGGGCTGGCTGGTGGCCCTGCCGATCCCCTTCATGATCCTTCTGGCACCCTCTTGGGGATGGATTGTCGGCGCCAATGTGCTTTTGGGCGTCAATCAGGGCTTTGCCTGGTCGATGACCGTCACCGCCAAAATGGATATCGTCACCGCCCGCGAGCGCGGTCTTGCCACGGGCTTCAACGAGTTCGCAGGCTATAGCGGCGTTGCGCTGGCCGGTCTCGCCACAGGCTATCTGGCAAGCACCTATTCCCCCCGGATAACTCTCTTCGTGTTCGGTCTCACGGTGATCGCGCTGGCACTTCTTGCAGCCCGTCTTGCCTTTACAGAAACCCTCCCCTTCGCTCGTGCCGAAGCCGCCCGCCTCAAGGACGTCCCCGCCCCCGAAGGCACCTATGTCATAGGGCCGGACACCCCGACCACCCGCCAGATTTTCGCCCTCGTCACATGGCGCAACCGCAGCTTCATGGCGTTGTCTCAGGCTGGTAGCGTCGAGAAATTCGTCGATGCGCTGATGTGGGCGCTGGTGCCGGCCTTCCTCGCCGCAAAAAGCGCGAGCCTGATCCAGATTGGCTGGATTACCGGCCTTTATGGTCTGACATGGGGTGTCAGCCAGCTCTGGACCGGCCCGCTATCAGACCGTATCGGCCGCAAGATTCCCATCGTGACGGGCTTCTTCCTCTGCGCGGCGGGCGTGACCGCATTTCCCTTCGCCCAGACCGCATCCTCCTGGGCCGCAATAGCTGTCCTGATCGGGATCGGCATGGCGCTCCTTTACCCGACGCTGATTGCTGCCATGGGCGACCTCGCTCACCCCGCCTGGCGCGGCTCGGCGCTCGGGGTCTATCGTTTCTGGCGCGATCTCGGCTACGCCATCGGCGCGCTCACCATCGGTCTCATTGCCGATGCGACAGGCACGCTCGCAGCCGGCTTCTGGTTCACCGGCGGCGCGATGGCGGTGTCCGGTCTGTGGGTATTGTTGGTATTGAAGGAAACCCATCCGCATAAAACCCAATAGCCACCACCGGGTCGCGCAGCAATCCGGTATGCGCCCGACCCCGCCCCCAAGGGCGCACACCTCCCGCTAGCCATCCGCTCCAACCTACCCTAGCTTTGCCTCACCTTCATCGCGGAGCACCCATGACCACCCCTTGCATTATTTGCGTCGCCATCACCGGATCGCTTCCCCGCAAGTCCGACAACCCAGCCGTGCCGATCACCGTCACCGAACAGGTCGAAAGCACCCATGCCGCCTTTGAGGCAGGCGCCAGCATCGTTCACGCCCATGTCCGCAATGACGATGAAACCCCGTCATCTGACCCCGAAAAGTTTGCCCGCTTGATGGAGGGCATTCGCCAGCACTGCCCCGGGATGATCATCCAGTTCTCTACCGGCGGGCGCTCCGGCGCGGGCAATGAACGCGGCGGCATGCTACCCCTTGCGCCGGATATGGCATCGCTCTCGGTCGGCTCGGTGAATTTCCCAACCCGCACCTATGACAATCCGCCCGATCTGGTGGATTGGCTCGCCGCCGAGATGCAGCGCTACCACGTCACGCCAGAGATCGAGGCGTTTGACCTCTCGCACATCCATCAGGCCGTCGCGCTTCACCGCGCAGGCAAGGTCTACGGCCAGCTTTATGTGCAATTCGTGATGGGCGTGAAAAACGCCATGCCGGTGGACCGCCCCACCTTCGATTTCTACATCGAAACCCTCAACCGCCTCGCCCCGGGCACGCCGTGGTGCGCCGCAGGCATCGGGCGGCACCAGATCACGCTGAATGAATGGGCCATCGCGGCGGGCGGCCATGTCCGCACCGGGTTGGAGGATAACGTCCGGCTAGACCGCACAACCCTCGCACCGTCAAATGCCGCACTGGTGGCCCGCGCCGCCGATCTCTGCGCAGCGTACGAAAGGCCCGTCGCCACATGCAAAGAGGCGCGCCGCCTGCTTGGCCTGCGCGCCTCCTGATTGGGTAAACCGGATCTGGATTACGCCAGACGCTGCGCGATCAGTTTCAGGAGCTTCTGGTGATCCGCGTCAAACTGACGGATACCGCCTGACAGCTTCTCCGTCGCCATTTCATCGGCGTTCAACGCCCAGCGGAAGTCAGCTTCGCTCATCGGAATTTTCGCGACGCCCGAGGCGTTCTCCGGTGACAGAACCCGCTCCAGCGGCGCATCTTCAGCTTCCAACTCTTCCAGCAATACAGGCGAGATCGTCAGGCGGTCACAGCCTGCCAGCGCCTTCACCTGCCAGATATTGCGGAAGGACGCGCCCATCACAATCGTGTCGATGCCGTTCGATTTGTAATAGTCATAGATGCTGCGCACTGACAAAACGCCCGGATCTTCCTCCGGCCCGAATGTCTTGCCATCCCGCGCCGCATAGAAATCGGTGATCCGGCCCACGAAAGGCGAAATCAGCGATGCACCCGCATCCGCACAAGCCACTGCCTGCGCCATGCAGAACAGGAGCGTCAGGTTACACTCAATGCCCTCACCTTGCAGGATCTCAGCGGCACGGATGCCTTCCCATGTGGAGGCGAGCTTGATGAAGATCTTCTCACGGCCAACGCCGTTTTCCTCGTAGGCCTTCACCAGCGCCCGCGCCTTCGCGACAGAGGCTTCGGTGTTGAACGACAGGTTCGCATCCACCTCGGTCGATACTTTTCCCGGCACCAACGACGCCAGTTCCGTGCCCACACCGATGGTCAGCGCAAAGGCGATGTCCTCGGGGCTCTTGCCTGCCGCCTTGCCCGCTTCAATTTCTTTCGAGACAAGCGCCTCAAATGCCGGGCTTTGCAGCGCCTTGAGGATGATGCTCGGATTGGTGGTGCAGTCGATGGGCTTAAGCGCCCTGATCGCATCCACATCGCCGGTATCGGCCACAACGGTTGTCATTTCGCGCAACTGGCTCAGGCTGCTCGCCATTCGTTCACTCCTGTCTCGGGTTCGGCACCGCCCCACCGGCGATACCCGCGCGTGCTACCCCACGCGCAGGGATATTTCAATTCGGCTCACAAGGAGCAGGTCATATCCTGACCGCAGCACATGGGCGACTTGATCTTGCCATGCCCGTTCGGGCAGCGCGAGATCTGTACCGTCGTTCCATCGTCCTTGGTCAGCGTGTCGTTGACCAGCGGCGCACCACAATCGGCACACGTGGCATTCACCCCCATTCCGCACTTCTCACAACGATAGGTCGCAGACATGATCCTTCTCCTTTTCTGTTCGCACTCGGTTAATAAATCAACTTTGTGGATAATTAAAGAGGCGTTTCCGGAGTCTCCCGATTATCCAATGTCAGCTGCATGATTGTCAGGTTCAGCCAGCGGCCGAATTTCTGGCCGACCTGCGGCATCCGCCCCACAATCTCGAAGCCGAAACGCTCATGCAATGCGATCGAGGCCACATTTTCCGACTCGATCATCCCTACCATAGCATGAAGCCCCTGCGCCCGCGCCCGTTCGATCAATTCACGCATCAGCGCCCGCCCGATCCCCTTTCCGGCATGACCGGGACTGACATAGACCGAATGCTCCACCGTCAGACGATAGCCATCCTTGGCGCGCCACGGCATATAGGCCCCATAGCCCACAAACACGCTTGCCTCCGATTCCGCGACAAGCACAGGCAATCCCGCGTGACGGCGCTCCTCCAGCCACGCGCGGCGCTCGCCCGCATCCACCTCCTGCGTCGTCCACAGAGCGGTCGTTTCCCGCACGCCCCAGTTGTGAATAACCGTCAGCGCCGGAATATCCGCCTCGGTCGCATCACGGATCAGAATCCCGCTCATCCTATGATCTCGAATTTCATCACATCCACCATCCCGCGGTCCGTGATCTTCAGTCGGGGGATCACCGGCAGAGCGAGGAAGGCCAGCTGCAAAAACGGCTCCTCAAGCCGCACGCCCAACCGCCGCGCGCCAGTGCGTAGCGCCACCAGCCGCTCGCGCACCACCTCAAAACTCTCAAGGCTCATCAGCCCCGCCACCGGCAGTGCCAGCTCCGCCAGCACCATTCCGTTCTGCACCACGACAAACCCGCCCTCGATCTCCGAGAGCCTGTTGGCCGCCGCCGCCATATCCTCGTAATTCATTCCCACGCAGGCAATGTTGTGATGGTCATGGCACACGGTCGAAGCAATCGCCCCATCCTCGATCCCGAAGCCGCGCACGAAACCGGTCGCGATATTGCCGTTCTTCCCATGCCGCTCGATCACCGCGATCCGCGCCAGATCACGCGTCCGGTCGGGGCGCTTGTCGCCATCCTCGATCTCGATATTCACATAAAGGTGGTCGGTGATGATCTTGCCCTCGATCACCCCGATCACATCCGTATCCACATGGTTCCCGCCGTGGCGGAAATCCCGCGCCGTGACTGTCGGCGCATGGACCGAGCCGCGCCCCACCACAGGGATCATCTCCCGCGCGCCAAACGCCGCCGCATCCGCATGCACCCCTCCGGCAAACACCATCCGCGCGTCACAATCCTCCAGAGACCCCAGCGCCACAATATCCGCCCGCTTACTCGGTGCGATCAGCCCGCGATCCTTCAGCCCAAACGCCTCCGCCGCCGAAAGCGACGCCGCGCGATAGGCGGCGAGCGGCGGCACACCCTTTTCGATCAGCCGCCGGATCATGTGATCCAGATGCCCGTGCTCCCCGATATCCAGCGGGTTCCTGTCATCGGTGCAAAGGCACATATAGGGCGCAGTCGTCTCGGTCAGCACCTCCGCCAGCGCCTCCAAGTCCTTACTCACCGATCCCTCGCGGATCAGCACGCGCATCCCCTTTTGCAGTTTCTCGCGGGCTTCTTCGGCGGTGGTTGCCTCATGCTCGGTGCTGATCCCCGCCGCGATATAGGCGTTGAGGTCTTTGCCCCCGAGCATCGGGCAATGCCCGTCCACATGCCCACCCTCGAACAGCCGCAACTTCGCCATCGCCGCCGGATCACGATGAATAACACCTGGGTAATTCATGAACTCCGCCAGCCCGATGCCCGAAGGATGCCCCATCAACGGCGCCAGATCCTCCGCCTCGATCCGCGCACCAGCGGTTTCCATGTCGGTGGACGGAACACAAGAGGACAACTGCACCCGCAGGTCCATCAGCAAATGCCGGCTCGCCTCTTGAAAGTAGCGAATGCCCGCCGTCCCGATCACATTTGCAATCTCATGCGGATCACAAATCGCGGTGGTGATCCCGCGCGGGGTCACGCAGCGGTCAAATTCAAACGGCGTGATCAGGCTCGATTCCACATGCAGATGGGTATCGATGAACCCCGGCACCAGCGTCAGGCCGGTGACATCCACCACCTCTCTGCCCTCATAGGCGCCACAAGTGCCGACAATCGTATCACCGCAAATCGCCACGTCCCCTTCAAGGAACGCGCCAGTGATCAGGTCAAAGACCCGCCCACCCTTGAGCACCAGATCAGCAGGCGCGTCACCGCGTCCTTGGGCAATCCTGTCCTCAAGCCGTGCCATCCGCCGGTCCCCGTCCAAACTCCACCGCCAGTCCCCGCGCTGCATTCAGCATCAATGGCAGGTCCAGCCCGACAGCGGTAAATCCTGTTCCCAGTTCAATACAGGTTTTGGCATAGGCCGGATCCGTCGCCAGAATACCGGCAGGCACCTGCACCGCATTGAGCCGCGAAATGAGTTCGGCAATCTTTTCCTTCACCGTCGGATGCGCTGGCTGGCCGGGATACCCCATACTCGCCGACAAGTCCGCAGGCCCGATAAACACCCCATCGACACCCTCGGTCAGCGCGATCTCCTCCAGACGGTCCGCCGCTTCCAGCGTTTCCACCTGTACGATCAGGCAAATCTCGTCATTGGCCCGCGCATTGTAATCCTTGATCTGCCCGTAACGCCCCGCCCGTGTGCCACCCGCCACGCCTCGCATGCCTGCGGGCGGATACCGCACCGCTTGCACGGCGGCTTCCGCTTCCTCGGCAGATTGCACATAGGGCACAAGGATCGTCTGCGCGCCAAAATCCAAAACGCGTTTGATCGTCGCCGCGCTGTTCTCCACCACCCGCACAACGGGTGTCGTGCGCGGATAGGCCGCCATCGCCTGCAGCGCGGGCAACACATCCATTACGCCCCGTGCCGCATGTTCGGTATCGACCACGATCCAGTCATAGCCAATCGCGGCAAGCGCTTCCGGCACCGTGTTGCCGCCCAGCGTGTTCCACAGCCCGATCTGCTGCTGCCCTGCTTTCAGCGCGGCTTTGAATGCGTTCTTCGGCAAATCCATCACCTGCTCCCCACAAGGCTCGCCACCCGCCGCAGCGCCAGCAGGTAGCCCTCAGTTCCCGCCCCCGCGATCACGAAATCCGCGCGATGCGACACATAGGAATGATGCCTGAACGCCTCGCGCTTGTGAACGTTGGAGATATGCACCTCGCCCACCGGCCCGTCGAATGCGTTGAGCGCATCCAGAATGGCGATAGAAGTATGTGTATAGGCCGCCGGATTGATCACGATGGCGGCAGAGGTCTCCCGCGCCGCCTGTATCATCTCGACCAACCCGCCCTCATAATTGCTCTGCTGAAAATCGACGTCATAGCCCAGTTCTGCCGCCAGCGCCTTACACGCCCGCTTCACATCGTCGAGTGTTTCATACCCGTATACCTCCGGCTGGCGCTTGCCCAGCAGGTTGAGATTGGGGCCGTTGAGGATCGTGATCAGTTTCGGCATGGGTCCGTCCGTTTGTCCGTTTCCTCTGTTGGACACCCCAGACCCAGCCACGTCAACCCGCTATTCCAGACGCGCAGGGAAACCATCGGCCCGCAGGTCCGTTCCCAGCATGTCCTCCAGGAGCTTCGCAATCATCGGCGATTGCGCCTCGCCGCCGTAGGCCGCCTTCGCCGCCACATAGGTCTGTTCGGTCGCGCCCGCCAGTTCCAGCGGCACCCCGAATTCCCGCCCGAATCCCATCGCAAAACCCAGATCCTTCAGCGCCAGATCAATGTTGAACGCGATATCGTATGAACCGTTCAGGATCAGCGCGCCTTCGGTTTCATGCACGAAGGAATTGCCCGATGACGCACGGATCGCCTCCCAGGCCTGCCCGAGGTCCAGACCGCCCCGCTTTGCCAGCATCAAGGCCTCGCCACAGGCTTTGAGATGAATGAACGCCAGCATGTTGGTGATAACCTTGATGATCGCCGCATTGCCCAACGGCCCCATATGGAAGATTTTGTCGCCCATCGCCTCCAGCGCGGGTTTGTGCGCCTCAAAGAGATCGTCATCACCGCCCGCCAGCATGGTGATCTTGCCCTGCGCCGCCAGATGCACGCCGCCCGTCACCGGCAGTTCCATCGCCCGCACACCGAACTCGGCAGCCCGATCCGCGAGCCGTCGCATCTCGTCACGGCTCAGTGTGGACATTTCGATCCAGTGATTGCCGGCCTCCATCTCCGGCAGGATCTCTTCCAGCACCGCCTCGGATACCTTGGGAGATGGCAGGCAGGTAATCACCGCGTCCACAGCCCGCGCGACGGCAACACCGCTGTCTGCCCATGTCGCGCCGCAATTCTCCATGCGGACACGGTGCGATGCGTCCAGATCGAACGCCGTCACCTCAAACCCCGCGCGGCGCAGGCTCGCCGCCAGATGCCCGCCCAAATTCCCCAGCCCGATAAATCCGTAATGCATGTGATCCTGTCCTCCGTTTCGGCCCAGCCTGTCGCTCGGTCCGGCAAAAACTGTCCCCGCAGCGACATCACACCACGCGTAGCAGACAATTCCATCAAAAAACCGCTCCCGCCGCGTCGCTCTTCACCTTTTTCCTCAAACCCCCTATCGACGCAGCCAGCCGGAAGGCTACCATGAGCCGCAACACGGCCCCGCCCGAGGAGAATACGATGGACCGCATCCCCCTATCCCGCGACCTCAGCCTGTCGCGCCTCGTCTATGGCATGTGGCGGCTGGCCGATGATGCCGACACCTCGCCCGAACACGTCCGCAACAAGATCGCCGCCTGCCTCGATCAGGGAATCACCACCATGGATCAGGCCGCCGTCTACGGCGGCTACACGGCGGAAGAGGTGCTGGGCGACGCGCTGGCCGGCACCGATCTGCGCGACCGCATCGAAATCGTCACCAAATGCGGCATCGTCGCGCCTGTGGGCCGCCATGCCTCGGCCCGCGTGCCCCATTACGATACCAGCCGCCGCCATATCCTCGACTCGGTCGATCACTCCCTGATGGCGATGCGCACCGACCGGATCGACCTCCTGCTCGTCCACCGCCCCGATCCCTTCATGGATCACGTCGAGACCGGCGCCACGCTCGACGCGCTGGTGTTCTCCGGCAAGGTCCGCGCCGTCGGCGTCTCGAATTTCAGGCCGCATGACTGGACGCTCCTGCAATCGGCGATGAAAACGCCGCTGAAGACCAACCAGATCGAGCTGAGCGTCGCCGCCCATCACGGCTTCACCAGTGGCGATGTGGCCTTCCACCAGACGCACGACACCCCGATCATGGCGTGGTCGCCGCTCGCAGGCGGGGCGCTGTTCCGCGACGACCCCGCGACCGCCCGCCTCCGCCAGACGCTGAGCAAAATCGCCGTGCGCACCAATTTCGACACCAGCGCCATCGCCGTCGCATGGCTCCTCGCCCATCCCGCGAAAATCCTGCCCGTGCTCGGCACCAATTCGCTGAACCGGATCAAGCGCATATCGCAGGCGCTCGAGGTGCCGATGGACCGCGAGACATGGTTCGAAATCTACACCGGCGCCCTCGGCCATAACGTGCCCTGATGATGGACGGAGCCCGCGAGACAATGACCGAAGCCTTTGATCCGGCAACCAATCCAATGGCCTTCCGCCACGCGCTGGGCCGGTTCGCCACCGGCGTTACCGTGGTCACGACGCAAGGGCCGGAAGGTCCGGCAGGCATCACCGCCAACAGCTTCGCATCGGTCTCCCTCGACCCGCCGCTGGTGCTCTGGTCACCGGCCAAAAGCGCGGGCCGCTTCCCGATTTTTGCGGCAGCCCCCCACTACGCCATCCACGTGCTGTCCGAAGCCCAACGCGACATCGCCGCAGCCTTCACCCGCCATGTCAATGCTTTTGACGGGCTGGCATGGCACAAAGACGCCAAAGGCACCCCCATCATCGAAAACTGCCTCGCCACTTTCATTTGTCGCCGCGAAGCCACCCACGACGCCGGAGATCATGTGATCATCGTCGGACGGGTCACTGACGTGCGCACCAGCGACGGTAACGGGCTGGTGTTTCACGGTGGGAGATATGGCGGGTTTCGGGACGGGGGGTGAGCGGCGGCCCAGAGCGGACGCTGAGCAGGACTTCCCGTGGTGCGGCGCAGTGTCCCAAAAGCTCCCTTTCGCTGCATGGTCAGCGTCTTTAAGCAGCTAACAGATTCGCGTCACGGTGCAGGCTCTGAAGTGAAAGTACGGCTCTTATTTCGTAGCTATCCAATCGATCCACGCCTGCTGCTCAGCCATTGTCTTGAAGGTTTGGTCCGCGTTCCGGTGCGAGCGCTCTTCGTCGTCTACGTCGAAGACTTACCAAACCTCGTAGAAGACTGCATCTACCCGTCAGGGGCCTTGATATTGGCTTTACGGCGGATATCGTCGCAGTAACGTTCTCAGTCTTGCATTCTTCCAAGCTTATCGTACTTCTCCCTGAAACGCCATTGTCGCTCGGATCGTGACCAGACCACATCATTACCGTCTGTGAGCTTTTTGAACTCCGCCAAGACAGGCTTAGCTATCGCCAAGTTGCCGTTGTCATTTTGGTAAGTCAGGGATTTGTCTTTGCGCGTCAGTTCCCAAGCGGCGTTTTCTTGGTCCAGTACCTTTCGCTTGTTAAGCTCATCAAACATCCATTGCGCTGCTTCGACCGGTGTCATTCGTCGTCTCCCGAATAGTGCTGAAGCGCTTCCTCTGAAAAGCCGTGTTTGTTGTGCTTTGCGCCGGAAAACCAAGTGCAATGATACGTTGTGCTGTCACTGCCGAAACCACTGGATGCCTTTTCCACCGTCATCTTTGGTCCGCCAGACTTTAGCTGCACCAAGTCGCCCGGATTGAATTTGTTGCCTGACATCTGCCGTCATCCTTTCATTGTTGGTTTGAAAAATCAAAGCCGGGCACGCCACAAGATAGCTGCCGACTTAGCATTAGAAGCGTGTTGATGCCCTAAGTCGCATCCTCTTCGTCGTCATCTTCATCTTCGTCTTCGACAAAAGTGAGAAGTTTGGTCTTCTGAACCTCCGCCCGATAGTCCTGTATCAGTTCGCGTACGTCATCGACGGTTTGCGCAAGCTCTTCGTCGTATTCATCCGAACCTTCGACAAGCTCAGGCGGCAACACGAAATCGACGTCACCACCTTTTTCCGAAAATATGATGTGACGATCTACCGCCTTTTCCAGTGTGGCAACTTTTTCCGGTTGCGCGTCTGGTACTATCTCTTTGACAGCCTGCAAAATCAGCGCCTTGCCATTGGCCCGCCTCTCGTCTTCTTGCCGCTTTAGGTCCTTTTCAATGGCGTCCGACATCATTCTCGAACGCCGAAGCTCTTCGCGTTTCAATTCGAAATCAAGATAATCATTCGCGATACTTGCGATGTGCTTTGAAACGGTGGCCAAGATCTTGGTGACAATTGGCGTTGCACTCAACGTATAGATAATTGAGCCGTTTTGCGCGCCGACCACAGCGAC
This sequence comes from Marivivens sp., assembly GCA_017643845.1. Taxonomy (GTDB): domain Bacteria; phylum Pseudomonadota; class Alphaproteobacteria; order Rhodobacterales; family Rhodobacteraceae; genus JAEPMR01. Next base: position 27,765 of record JAEPMR010000015.1, read on the forward strand.
ATCTTCCGGTTTTTCGCCAGCGACCGCAGTCACCCCGCTAATTATCAATTCCCAATCGGTTGCGGTCTTCTTCCAGTCGCGCACATTCCTAATTGATGCATCATCTTGGAAGATCACATTAAAGACGTAGGGCGTAGGCGCATCAACTTTGTGCGCATCAACAAACCCAACCTTACCAGCACTCGACTTGAATTCTGATAGGAGCCGCTGAGCCTCTTCAAGCTTTTGCTGCCCGTCCTGAACCGACTGAAAAGTAGTGGCTGGATCATAAGTTGTCGCACGAACACGCCGGTTGATCCACACTTTACCCTGTTGGCCGACCAACCTCGCAACTTCAAGCTGTTCCAAAACACCAATTTGAAGCGCCGAAAGCTCCGCAGTTTTCATATTGGCTAACTCGCGCGCGAGGTCCTTTAGCGGTTGTGCTACTGGTTGCTGCGAAGGTTGCTGAGAGTTGTTTCGCAAAACACTCACGAGCTCCGAATATTTCGGAGTAACATCTTTCAGATTTTCATCTAGCCACTCGGACAGCTTAACTACTTGAGAAACTTCCATAAAAATCGACTCCACTTGCAATCTATGCGCATTAATAATTCAATGAAAAACAATCATAGAAGTACCCATAATACAAATATAAATTGTATCTCAAATTGAAATGTTGGCTAGCGGCTTTGCGAAAAATTAAAAGCTCGATTGATCAAAAATCCTATAACATCCAACTAAACGATTTGCCCCCTCCCCCCGCCAAAACGCAGCTAAATCTTCCGTTAATTTTCTGCGGGTGCGATATGCATAGGATGTGCATGGATTGTGCATCACTTGTGCCCCGGAAATTCACAGCAAAATCACCTGTTTTTCTGCACTGCGGCATGGGCCGTGGGGCGCTCCGCGGCCCCTCGGTTGGCCCATCGCGCCGCATCCCCCTTGTGCCGCGCGGCGGGACCGTCCACAAAGGGGCAAACAGGCGGAGACCCCGATGAAAATCGCGACCTTCAACATCAACGGAATCAAGGCCCGATATGAGACCCTCCTGCGCTGGCTCGACGAGTCCGCGCCCGATATTGCGCTGCTGCAAGAGATCAAGTCGGTGGACGAGAACTTCCCCCGTGAGGAGATCGAGAACAAGGGCTACAACGTTGAAACGCATGGACAAAAGAGCTTCAACGGCGTGGCGATCCTGTCGAAATTTCCGCTCGAGGATGTGGTGCGCGGCCTTCCGGGCGATGACAGTGACGAACAGGCCCGCTGGATCGAGGCGACCGTCACGGGGGACCGTCAGACGCTGCGGATTTGCGGCTTGTACCTGCCCAACGGCAACCCCGCGCCGGGTCCGAAATACGATTACAAACTGGCGTGGATGGCCCGTCTGAAAGCCCGCGCCGAGGCGCTTCTGGCCTCGGAAATGCCCGCGCTGATGGCGGGCGATTACAACATCATCCCCCAAGCCGAAGACGCCGCCCGCCCCGACGCCTGGCGCGATGATGCACTCTTCCGCCCCGAAAGCCGCGCCGCCTTCCGCGCGCTCCTAAACCTCGGTCTGACAGAGGCTTTTCGCACCCGTACACACGACGCCGGTCACTATTCTTTCTGGGACTATCAGGCAGGCGCATGGCAGCGCAATGACGGCATCCGCATCGACCATTTTCTCCTGACCCCGCAATGCGCCGATCTGCTGCGCGACTGCTGGATCGAGACCGACATGCGCGGCCGCGAGAAACCCTCCGATCACGTGCCCGTGTGGGTCGATCTGGAAGCCTGATCAGGCCGTGGGATCAAAGCCGTAAAGCCAGTCATAGCGCCGCAAAAACCGCTCCGGCGCCAGCTTGCCTATCAATCCCAAAGCCACCGCACGGCCAAGCCCCATCACCGGCCCCATATGATAGCGTTTCGCATTGGCATTAGCCTCGGCAATGGCGCGGCTCACACGGGGTTTCCGCTGCGCCTCATAACTGGCAAGCGCTTTATCTTGCGTCTCCGCCCCTGCAAGACACCGCGCCAGAACATAGCCATCTTCGATCGCCAGATTTGCCCCTTGCGCCAGAAAGGGAAGCGTCGGATGCGCCGCATCGCCGATCAAAGCCAACCGCGCGCCATCCTGCCAGCGCGCCGCAACGGGGTGTCGAAACAACCCCCAAAGGGCCACCTCCTCCACCTGTGCCAATAGCCCGTGCAACTCCGCGCCACAGTCGGCAAACGCCGCCCGCAAATGCGCAGGATGATCCGCATGATGCCAGCCTTCCGCCGCCCACTCATCGCGTTCCTGAATGGCGACAATATTCAGAGTGTCCGACGACAACGGATAACTGACAACATGCTTACCCGGCGCCATCCACACCCGTGCCTCCGGCGCGGCCGCCGCAGGGATCACCGCCCGCCACGCGACCTGCCCTGTAAAGAATGGCCTGTCGGCCCCGTTCAGTAGCCCCCGACTTATCGAATGCAGCCCCTCAGCTCCCACCACCAGATCATACTGCGCGAGAGCCGGATCATCTGCCCTCATTGCCTCGCCCGTTCGGATTTCCACGCCCCGTGTCCGCGCGGCGTCAGCTAGCAGGGCCAAAAAGGCGCCACGATGGACAAACCGGTAAGGCGCATCCTCGCTCACCAAATCCAGCCGGAACCGCGCCAATGCCTGCCCTGATCGCGCATCGACCGGCACAAGCGCCCGTGACCGCACCGAAACCGTATCCAACCCCTCGGCCAGCCCCAGAGCATTCAGCGCCCGCACCGCATTCGGCGTCAGTTGGATGCCCGCGCCCACTTCGCGCAGTACAGCAGCTTGTTCATAGACGGTAACGTCGGCACCAAAGCTCCGTAAGCACAATGATGCAGAAAGGCCGCCCAGTCCTCCGCCAATGACGGCAACCGAGCGGCCCTTCAATTCTTCAGACACCGGACGATCAGTCGTCGCGATGAACTTTTTCGCGGCGTTCGTGGCGCTCCTGTGCCTCGAGCGTCATCGTCGCGATCGGTCGCGCATCCAGACGCTTGAGGCTGATCGGTTCACCAGTGATCTCGCAATAACCGTATTCACCTTCGTCGATACGGCGCAATGCGCTGTCGATCTTTGCGACAAGCTTGCGCTGACGATCCCGCGTGCGGAGTTCCAATGCCCTGTCGGTTTCCTCGGACGCACGGTCCGCAATATCAGGGATATTGCGCGTTCCGTCCTTCATACCTTCAATGGTGTCGCGGCTGTCTTCCAGAAGGTCTGCCTTCCAGTCCAGCAATTTGCGGCGGAAATATTCCAACTGCCGGTCATTCATAAACGGCTCGTCATCAGCGGGATGGTAGTCATCCGGCAGAAAGACTTCAGCTTTCATGTTGCGGTCCTTCGCTGCGCCGTCGGCTATGGCGTCTTGAGCGTCAACCATACGGCTCTCCCTCACATTGCCGCCCGTTTACTCCGACCTCGCCACAGTGTCACCCCCCAAAACAAATGAAAACGCATTGTTGAAGCTTCCTCTGCCGCCTCATAGTGTCACCCCGATCAATCATCGGAGAACGCGCGTGAAATTTACCGGCACAAAAACCTATGTTGCGTCAAAAGAGCTACGAATCGCCGTTGACGCCGCCGTCACTCTAGAGCGTCCCCTGCTGGTCAAAGGTGAGCCCGGCACCGGCAAGACCGAGCTTGCCCGCCAGGTGGCCGAC
>JAEPMR010000015.1:31428-51311 GCA_017643845.1 Marivivens sp.
GTGCGCAACTACATCCGCAAGGGTAAACTGTGGGAAGCCTTCGTCCATTCCGGCAAATGTGTGCTCTTGATCGACGAGATCGACAAGGCGGACATCGAATTTCCGAACGATCTCCTGCAGGAACTGGATCGGATGGAATTCCACGTCTACGAAACGGGTGAGACCATTCGCGCAGAAATCCGCCCAATTGTAATCATCACTTCAAACAACGAAAAAGAGCTGCCAGACGCCTTCTTGCGCCGCTGCTTTTTCCATTACATTCGCTTCCCCGACGCAGATACGCTGAAGCAGATTATCGACGTCCATCACCCGGGGATCAAAGCCGACCTGCTCGCAACCGCTCTGACCCGTTTTTTCGACATCCGCGAAACACCTGGCCTCAAGAAAAAACCGTCGACGTCCGAAGTGCTCGACTGGCTAAAGCTCCTTCTCGCCGAAGATCTGTCCGCCGACGACCTGCGTGCCGATGCCGCCAGTGCGCTTCCGAAACTTCACGGGGCACTCTTGAAAAATGAACAGGATGTACAGCTTTTCGAGCGCCTCGCCTTCATGTCCCGCCGCGAAGGCACACCCCGCCGCTGAATTTTCCAGAGTTTTTCTTATTTCGCCCCCCGCTCGGCCACATTTGCTGGCGATACAGGCCGGAGTAAGAGTATTTTGGTAAGCATTATGATCTATCATCTTCAAAAGGCGGGGCGAAAATTGCGCCGTAAGCCGACTTTCGTATCAAATTTCCATTTCGTGCCATTTTTCGGTGCGACCAAGGTTTCAAATCTTAATTTCAGGTTAACGCGCCCGAAATCACGACTGGGTCTGCTACTGGGCAGTTCTCTTCTTGCCCTATCAGCCTGTGCGCCCCAATCGCCTCCGATCTCCTCGGCTACGCGGGCGATGCCACTCAGCTTCGAACTGCCACCCATGAAGCAGTTCGCCGCAGCCCCCCGGCTGCCCATGCCCGCTCTGGCGAATGCCGATCTCGTGCAGGATTTCCTTGATCTCTCGTTCCAGCTGGAAAGCGGTCGCCCTCTCCCGATGCTCTCTCGGTTCGAGGGTCCAATCGGGGTTCGTATGATCGGGTCCACCAGCGCGGTCGCGCAGCGCGATCTTCAGCAACTGCTCGCGCGTTTGCGAACCGAAGCGGGGCTTCCGATTACCTTTACCCAGTCAGCTGACGCACGAATTGTCATCGAGTCGATCTCCCGCGCCCGAATTCAATCCGCAATTTCCGGCGCCGCCTGCTTCGTCGTTCCAAACGTTCGGAACTGGGCCGAATTCCAGCGTGCACGACAGACAGGTGGGCTCGACTGGGCCACACTTCGGAGCCGTACAACCGCGACCGTATTCATCCCTGCTGATGCCCCACCTCAGGAAATCCGCGATTGTCTGCATGAAGAGCTGGCCCAAGCGCTCGGCCCGCTAAACGACCTCTATCGCCTTGAAAACAGTGTTTTTAACGACGACAACATTCACTCGATCCTAACCCCGTATGACATGCTGATGCTCCGGGCCTATTACCATCCTGCGCTCTCTAACGGCATGTCCCGCGAAGCAGTTGCGCGGCGCCTGCCTGCGATTTTCGGGCAGCTCAATCCAGCCGGAGCGGCCACTTCACCCAATTCAGGAACGCATATCGATCCGAGATGGAAAGACGCCATCAGCGACGTCATTTCCTCCTCATTATCCTATCAGCACCGTCAGAATGCGGCTGAAACGGCGATCCGGCTTGCCAACAGCAGCAATCTGCCTCAGCAATCGCGCGCGTTTTCCTATTATGCTTACGGGCAGCTGAAAATGGCCCGCGACGCAGGTGTCGCCTATGGCGCATTCCGCGCGGCGGATCAACTTTATCGCACGACACCCAACACTGCGCTACACTCGGCACACACATCCGTCCAGCTCGCAGCATTCGCCCTCTCCGCGGGTGAGGCCGCAACCACGCTCCGCCTTACGGACGCAGCCATTCCAGTAGCCTACGCCCACCAAAACGCCGCGATCCTCGCTACGCTCATGTTATTGCGCGCGGAAGCTCTTGATCTCGCAGGTCGCGCCGAAGATGCGGCGGAACAGCGTCTGGACAGTCTGGGTTGGGCGCGTTACGGCTTTGGCTCGGATGAGACCGTCCGGCGAAAGCTGGCAGAAATAGCCGCGCTGAACCCGGCCATTTAGGGACGAGCAACATGATCTATCCGCTTTCGGGCCTCTTGTTGGGTGCGATCCTGGGCGCACTCGGTGCACGCCGTCGCGAGGGGAAGGGCCTTGACGTCGCACAATGGGCCGCTGTCGGCGCGATGATCGGTGGTCTGGTCGGCCTGTTCCTGCTGGTGTTCATCGAGCGCAGCTACAGCTGACGCGATGTTTCTTCCGTTTTTCGGAAATCTACGGTCGCACGGGGTGCCCGCCAGTTTGCGTGAGTTTCTCTCGTTTCTAGCCCTGCTGCGCAGCGACCTCGCTACATACGACATCGAAGCTTTCTACCACCTGGCCCGCACCGCCATGGTGAAGGATGAACGCCACCTTGACCGCTTTGATCGCGCCTTTTCGGCAACCTTCTCCGGTATCGAAACCCTTACTACGGATGACGTCCTCGAGGCGCTCGACATCCCCGCCGAATGGCTTGAAAAACTGGCAGAAAAAACGCTCACGCCCGAAGAGCGCGCGGCGGTCGAAGCGCTCGGCGGCTTTGACAAGCTTATGGAGACCCTTCGCGAGCGGTTGAAAGAGCAACAGGGCCGCCATCAGGGCGGTAACAAGTGGATTGGCACAGCAGGCACATCTCCGTTTGGGGCCCACGGTTATAACCCCGAAGGCATTCGTATCGGCCAAAATGAAAGCCGCCACCAACGAGCGGTCAAAGTCTGGGACAAACGGGAATTCCGCAATCTCGACGATACAGTCGAACTCGGAACCCGTAATATCAAGGTCGCCCTAAAGCGGCTTCGCAAATGGGCGCGCGACGGCGCAACCGAAGAATTCGATCTCGACGGAACAATCCGCGCCACCGCCGAACACGGATACCTAGATGTCAAAACCCGCCCCGAGCGGCGCAATGCGGTCAAAGTGCTTTTGTTTCTGGATGTTGGCGGCAGCATGGACCCTCACATCCGCGCTGTTGAAGAATTGTTTTCCGCCGCCCGCGCCGAATTCAAACATCTCGAACACCACTATTTCCACAACTGTCCTTACGAATTCATGTGGAAAAACAATGCGCGACGCTGGAACGAACGACAGAGCACCTGGGATTTACTGCACACCTTTGGACAGGACTATACCTGCATCTTTGTTGGTGATGCTTCCATGTCCCCATATGAAATTGCCTTTGCCGGTGGCGCCAACGAACATTGGAACGAGGAGTCAGGTGAGGTCTGGCTTCGCCGGATGGTGCAGAATTGGCCGAACAGCGTCTGGATAAACCCGATCAAAGAACAGCATTGGGGCTACACCCGATCTATTGGTATGATCCAGGACATCATCGGTGCCGAGAGGATGGTTCCTATGACGCTCGAAGGTCTGAACCGCGGCATGGCGCTCCTGCGCTAGACTGCGAATATTGGGGGTAAAATGGCCCGTCGCCGCATTCTGCGCCATTTCTGGACACGCCACCGGTATGCCAGCATCGGTCTTTTACTCGCGGTGCTCATTACCGTTGGGTTCGGCACCCGAATGATCGTCGCTACGGTTTTCTGGTCCGATCCAGACCACTGGCGTGAACCTCCCGCCGGCTGGATGACAATCGGCTTTATCTCAAAAAGCTGGCAAATCCCGCCGGAGGTGTTACTCGACACACTCTCACCGGACCGCTCAATCCCGCTCAGAACCCGCCTCGAAGACCTCGCGGAGCAAGAGGGCATCCCGCTACCAGACCTGCTCGATCAGGTATCCCTGCTCCTCTCCGAACAAGGCGAAAAACCATGACGGATTGGATACTCCCGCAGCTCTCGTATTACGGTGCCACGCTTTTATTCGTCACCACATTTCTCAGCTGTATCGCGATGCCCATTCCCGCCTCACTCGTGATGCTCGCCAGCGGTGCCTTTGTGGCCTCGGGCGAACTCTCCTACCTCACAGCTGTGAGCGCCGCACTGACAGGCGCGATCCTCGGCGACCAGGCAGGCTATGGAATGGGGCTATGGGGCAGTTCAAAACTCGATGATTTCCTTTCCACCCGCCCAAGGCGCGCACGCCTGATGGACCGTGCCCGTGTCCAGATCGACCGGTACGGCGGCCCAGGTGTATTTTTCAGCCGATGGCTCGTGTCGCCCTTAGGACCTTACGCAAACTTCGTCGCTGGTGCCACACGGCTTCACTGGTTCCGTTTTACCTCATGGGGCATCGCGGGAGAGGTTGTTTGGGTATTCCTTTACATTACCCTCGGCGCGGCTTTCACCAGCCGTATCGGCCTCATTGCAGAAATCGCAGGCGACATTTCCGGCTTCCTTGCCGCACTGGTTATAGCGGCTATTCTTGCCGTTTGGCTCCGTCACACGCTGCGCGAACGACGCCTAGGGCGATGGCGCCGCACTTAAACCTTGGAAAATATCCCACGGCGAACCATATCCAGGATATGCTAAAGTTCACTCCGATCCTGCTGGCTATTCTATACGCGCTCGCGATGTATCGCTTCTCGGCATGGCGTTTGGGAAAGGAGTTGGATGCCAAATCGACAGAGCTCGCCGATCCCACACTGGAAGCCCGCCTGCAGCACCTCGCCGCTGCGGTCGATTTGAAAAGGATCAAGGTAAACATATACGAAATCGACCCCGTGAATGGACTGGCCGCACCGGACGGGCGCATTTTTATTACACGCGGTTTTTACCGCAAATACACTCAAGGCGAAGTCACCGCAGACGAGATGACGTCAGTCATCGCACATGAAATGGGACACGTCGCCCTTGGTCATTCCCGTCGCCGCATGATCGATTTTTCAGGCCAGAACGCACTGCGCACTGCGCTGGCCCTCGTCCTCAGCCGGTTTTTGCCAGGCATCGGCGTTTACATAGCAAACGCCCTTTCCAGTTTGCTCATGGCACGTCTTTCCCGCTCGGATGAATACGAGGCAGATTCCTATGCGTCAGCTCTCTTGATAAAGGCCGGAATCGGAACTGCACCGCAAAAATCCCTCTTCGTCAAACTCGAGGAGCTTACCGGCACACGCGGCGGCGCGATGCCTGCTTGGCTGATGAGCCATCCAAAGACCAAAGATCGAATTGCAGCCATCGAAAAAAACGAGGCCCGCTGGCTGGACTAGGTACGGGAAACAGCCTTTGCCAGTCGCGGCAAACGCGCCTTTTTCAGCAGCGCTCGCATGCTCCATTCATCACCGGAAAGGGCTCGGGCTCGCGCCAACACCGCAGCGCAAACCTTCTCCATCCCATCCGGATCATCCAACCAAAAACTGTAAAGGAGTCCGTCAGGCTCAATCCGTTCCAGCCCCTCATCCGCAAGGATATTTTTGGGAAAATCCCCACGATTGAGTGTTACAATCCCATCCGCGGAGGCCTTCACTGCTGTCGCCAGTACATGAATATCCGAAGGATCGGGGAGCCAGAAACGGTTTTCAAAACTGTCCGCGTGAGTGACCGACGCAGTCGGAAACCGCGCCTCCACCAGCGCGATCTCTCCCCGTGCAACAGCCTCTCCCTCCGGCCCTAGTCGCGCCGCTGCTCTCGCCCATTCCTCCAACAGACGCGGCGACCAAACGGGTTGGAAATACCCCACTTCCGCAGCACCGAGCAAAACCTCCCGCATCACGGTCGGGAACAGGACACATGCATCGAGTACCAGCCTCATAGCCGGAAAAAGACCGCTTTCAGATACCCGGATTCAGCGAGCTGGGGCAGCTGTGGATGATCCGGCCCGGCGAAGCCGGTATAGATAATTTGCCCGCGCCGTCCCGCCTTGCCGATCCCCCGAGCGCTTGCATTCCGAAACTTGGACAAATCTGCCGCGTGCGAACAGGAACACAGACCCAAATACCCACCGTCTCGCACCAACGGGGCGGCCAGTCGCGCCACGCGCTCATAGGCTCGCAATCCAGCATCAAGTGCCTTTTTGGATGGCGCGAAAGCAGGTGGATCACAAATCACCACATCAAACTGTTCACCCTCGTCTGCTAAGGCCGCCAGCACGTCAAACGCATCTCCCTGTCGCGTCGCCAGCTTGTCATCAATTCCTGAAGCCGCCGCCCCCTGCCGCGCAAGGGCCAATGCCTGTTCTGAGCCATCCACACAAAGTGCCGAGGATGCGCCCCCCGCCAGACAGGCAAGCCCAAAGCCGCCCACATGACTGAAGACATCCAGCACGCGCGCCTCGCGTGATAGAGCTGCTGCAAATGCATGGTTCGGGCGTTGGTCAAAAAACAATCCAGTCTTTTGCCCCCCCATGACGTCGGCCATATATGTCGCGCCGTTCATTCTCACCGGAACCGGCGCCTGAGGAGCGGTTCCGATCAGCACTTCTGTCCTGTCCGGCAAACCTTCCAGCCCCCGCGCACGACCGCTCCCGTTCAGTACAACGGTGGATACTCCAACAATCTCGACAAGAGACTGGGCGATGTCACCAGCCATCGCATCCGCCCATGCAGCATTCGGCTGAAATACCGCGACATCGCCGAAGCGATCCACGATCACACCTGGGAAACCGTCCGCTTCCGCATGGATGAGCCGATAGAACGGCCTGTCATACAAACGCTCCCTGTGGGCAAGCGCTGTGCGTATCCGTTCCATTAACCAATTCCGGTCAATCTGGATCCCAGAATCGCGATCAAGAACCCGGCACGTAATCTTTGAATTGGGATTGATCGTCGCGATCGCGAGGTCACGCCGTTCAGCATCCTGAAGCATAACGATGCTTCCTGGTGCCAAATTCTTCGTTCGGCGGTCAAGAACGACTTCGTTGGAATAAACCCAGGGAAATCCGTGCCGGATGGCACGGACATCTGCTTTGGGCATGAGGCGGACAAAAGGCAAAGAGGACGGCGTCATGCCGTCCTCCTAAAGTCTCTCTTCCGGTTTCGGAAGTGAATTCTGTTAGCTCGACGCTGCCATGATCGCCGGAGCCGTGCCTGCTCCACCCAATTCCTGGTAGAGTTGCTGGGTCAGGAAGGTTGTAACCCGAACCTTTTCAGTCTGCCCCATGCGCTCCAGCTCGATAGCCGCCTGGCCGCCGGGTGCAGCAAGATTGAGGTCAATCGTGCGCGGCCCCTCGATCACAACGCCCGTCTCAGCATTCAGCACTGTCATGTCGAAAACCATATGATAGCTACCACCAACGGAAAACCGCGTGCGCTCTGTGACACCATGGAACCGGCTGATCACGACCTGAACAATCACCGGAATATCGCCTTCCAAAGTTTCAGCGCCCAGCGACGCGGCATTCTCGAACATCAGTTCAATCTGCTGATGACGATCTCCGAAAAGATCTCCGCGCCACACGATATCGGCAATCGGATAATAGCTGTTCGCCTCGGAAACTGACAGCGACTCAGGTACCATCACCTGCACGTCCTGCACAGCATACGAACGCTGGAAGCTCCCCGCATCAGCAGTCAGCGGCATATCGAGCGGTGTCGCCCGCGATGCGGTGTCAACCGTCGTTGTGCAACCTGCAATCCCAAGCGCCAGTGTCAGAAGTGCAATAAACCGTACCATCTCTCGATCCTTTCAGGCCGCAAAAACCGCGACCAACGCGAATTCATGGTTAAATACTCGCCTCGAACTTAGGCGCGAATATGGCGGGTTGTGGCCAATTCAGGGGAACAACCATGACGGGTTTGGTGCGCTGGCCCGTTGTTAGCGCTAACTTATCGTGCTAGAGCACCGCCAAGATTCGAACCCTCAGGAGCAAGAAATGTCTCTGCACCCTACGATCGCTGCCGTCACGGACCGTATCCGCTCTCGCAGCGAGCCGATCCGCACCGCATATCTTGAACGGATGAAAGCCGCCGCTGCCGATGGCCCCCGCCGTGCGCACCTAAGCTGCGGAAATCAGGCGCACGCCTATGCAGCGATGGGCAAAGACCAATCCACACTCGCCGAAGGCCGTACACCGAATATTGGGATCATCACGGCGTACAACGATATGCTCTCGGCGCATCAACCCTACGAGCGTTTTCCAGACTTGATCCGTGCCGCCGCGCGTGCTGCCGGAGGCACCGCACAAGTTGCCGGCGGCGTACCAGCGATGTGTGACGGCGTTACTCAGGGCCAAACTGGCATGGAGCTTTCGCTCTTCTCCCGCGACGTTATCGCACTCGCCGCCGGGATCGGACTTTCACACAATACGTTCGACTCTGCCCTTTATCTTGGTGTTTGTGACAAGATCGTACCGGGTCTCGTAATGGCTGCTGCCACCTTCGGTTATATCCCGTCGGTGTTTATTCCCGCAGGTCCGATGACGAGCGGCCTCCCTAATGACGAGAAAGCCAAAGTCCGTCAGCAATTCGCCACAGGCGAAGTTGGCCGCGACAAATTGATGGCTGCAGAAATGGCCTCCTACCACGGCCCTGGCACCTGCACCTTCTATGGCACTGCCAACACCAATCAGATGCTGATGGAGTTCATGGGCCTTCACTTGCCTGGCGCAAGCTTCGTGACGCCCAATACACCATTGCGCGACGCGCTGACCGTCGCCGGAACCGAGCGCGCATTGGAAATCACCGCGCTCGGCAACGATTTCCGGCCCGTCTATGAAATATTGGACGAACGCGCATTTGTGAACGGAATGGTGGGCCTGATGGCGACTGGCGGTTCCACGAACCTCGTCCTGCACCTGCCCGCAATGGCACGCGCCGCAGGAATAATACTGGACCTTCAGGATTTCTCTGATCTGTCAGAGGTCACACCCCTCATGGCAAAGGTCTATCCAAATGGCCTCGCAGACGTTAATCATTTCCATGCTGCGGGTGGCCTTGGATATATGATTGGTCAGCTCCTTGACGCTGGCCTACTACACCCCGACAGCAAAACAGTCGCAGGTGACGGTCTCGCCCTTTATACCCAGGAGCCTCAGCTCAAAGACGGAAAAATCACCTACGTTCCCGGAACCAAAATCTCGCACAACGATAAAATCCTGCGCCCTGCGACCGACCCGTTCCAGCCTCAGGGCGGTTTGACACAGCTATCTGGCAATCTCGGCCGCGGCGTAATCAAAGTCTCCGCCGTGGCACCTGAACGGCACGTGATAAAAGCGCCGGCCCGCGTCTTCCATGATCAGGAAGCAGTCAAAGCAGCCTTCCGTGCCAATGAAATCACCGAGGACACAGTTGTCGTCGTTCGCTTCCAAGGACCGAAATCAAACGGCATGCCGGAGCTCCACTCGCTCACGCCGACACTTGCGGTCCTGCAGGATCGCGGACTGAAGGTTGCGCTGGTTACCGACGGCCGCATGTCTGGTGCGTCAGGCAAGGTTCCTGCCGCCATACATGTCTCGCCCGAGGCCGCCGACGGCGGGCCCCTTGCCCTTATCCGCGATGGCGACATCATCGAGCTCGACGCAACGAACGGCACACTTAATGTCTGCGATGTTGATCTCTCGCAGCGCACTCCGGCGACGGCGGACCTGACCGGGAACGGAACTGGCGTCGGGCGCGAACTATTTGAAATGTTCCGCCAGACAGTCGGTCAATCCTCCAACGGCGCGGCCGTTGTCGTTTAACACCATCAACAGGAGCCTCCGATGACGCCCGAACATGCCTCCGAATTGAACCGAAAAATTTGCGAACTGGCGCCTGTGATCCCTGTTTTGGTGATCGACAACGCCGAAATTGCACGGCCACTCGCCACAGCCCTCGTCGCCGGAGGCTTACCCGCTTTGGAAGTCACCCTGCGGACGCCCGCCGCGCTCGATGTGATCCGCGAAATGGCACAGGTCGAGGGCGGTGTCGTCGGCGCCGGCACCCTGCTTACCGAGAAAGACGTGGAAAACGCCAAAGCGGCTGGCGCGAAATTCGGCGTCGCACCAGGTGCCACCGATCGCCTGCTCGATGCTTGCGAGGCGAATGACCTCCCGCTCCTTCCCGGAAGTGCGACAGCGACAGAAGCCATGCGCCTCCTTGAGCGCGGCTATACGGTCCAGAAATTCTTTCCAGCAGAGGCCAATGGCGGCGCACCCGCACTGAAAGCCATCGGCGCGCCGATCCCGCAGGTCAGTTTCTGCCCGACAGGTGGCGTCAGCCCGCAAAACGCAGGCGACTACCTCACCCTGTCGAACGTACTCTGCGTCGGGGGAAGCTGGGTCGCCCCAAAAGCGCTTTTAGAGGCAGGTGATTGGGTCGCTGTCGAGGAACTCGCCCGTACCGCCGCTGCTTTTCCCCGCTAGGATGTCTGACCCAACCGTCGCGCACGCCCACCGCGGCGGCGCGGCGCCGCAATCTCGTCGAGCGCGGCCTGCAATGTCTCGGTCATGGGGTGACCCGGGTTGTCCTTAGCGTATTTCCCAAGCAAACGGCGGACATGCTCTTTTGGATCTTCCCCAACCGGGACGCTGAGCGCCCAATCCAGAAAAATCGACCGGCATTCGCCTGCACCGATATTCTCAATCCGATAGGACTCCCGAATGAGTCCCTTTGGGTCCAATGGATCGCGTGCCATTGCCACTCGCCCTCTTCTAACTGCGGCCCTGCAGTAAACGGTCGACGACCTTCTCCGCCGCAGCGCTGACATCCTGAATGGCCTGTTCAAGCGCTGCGATCGTCTCATGGCCGGTCTCCCTCAATATAAAGCGTCTCCCGCCCTCGCCTAGGTCTTCGGGATCAAGACGACCGCCCGTGAGCAGTCGCGCCGAAACCTGCAAGCGCCAGAAAAGCCCCAGCGCAGCCTGCAATGCTTCGGCATCAGCGGCATCGAACCATCCAGAGGCGACACCGGCTGCAATCTGTTCGGTCGATCGACGGGCGCGACTACCAGCACGTAGAGCAGCAGTTTGAGCGACCAGTTCAATATCCTGCAAGCGCCCCGCGCCGACCTTTGCGTCCCAAGCACCCTGTGCTGGCTTTGCGTCGGCTATCCTCTGACGCATCTCTGACACATCATCTAGGATCGACGCGCCGTTTGCTTTTTGCGCGATCACCTCACATCGTATGCGCTCGACTGCCGCCATGACCGCCTCAGACCCTGCGATGGGTCGCGCACGTGTCAGTGCAAGATGCTCCCAAGTCCATGCCTCGTTCAATTGGTAGCTTTCAAAGCTCCCTAAAGCCGTCGCGACGGGTCCCTGCCGGCCCGAAGGCCTCAGCCGCATATCCACCTCATAGAGTCGCCCGTCCGCCATAGGAGCAGTCAACGCCGTAACAAGCGCCTGTGTCAGTCGCGCGTAATACGGACGCACCGCAAGGGGTCGCTTCCCCTCCGAGCTTTCAGCGTTTGCCGGGTCATAGATCATGATCAGATCTAGGTCGGACGTTGCATTCAAACGGCGCACGCCAAGCGAACCCATCCCCACAACCGCCGCGCCGTTACCTGGAGGAGACCCGTGCTTGCGGCTGAATTCCTCTACAACAACCGGCCACAGTCCCGCGACGACAGCCTCGGCAAGATCAGCATATTGCCGTCCCGCTTCCTCGGCCTCAATCAAGCCGCGTAGATGATGCACGCCTACTCTGAAATGCCATTCCTTTAGCCAACGCCGCGCGGCATTCAATTTCAGCTCATAATCCTCCGCTTCTCCGAGTGCTTCGGTGAGCGAAACAGAAAGTTCCTCCAAATCGGGCCAAGCAGTGAAAAACGCCCCACCGATCACCCCATCAAATACACTGGCATTCCGCGACAGATATTGCGCCAATGCAGGTGCGGTACTGCAAATATCCACAACAAGCCGCGTCAGCTGGGGGTTCGCCTCGAATAAAGAAAAAAGCTGCACCCCCGCCGGAAGACCTGACAAAAATGCGTCAAATTGCTGGAGCGCCTCATCCGGTTTGGCGGCCTCTTGCAAACGAGCGAGAATTTCAGGCCGCAGACGCTTGAAAATCTCCACTGCACGTGCGGACCTCAACGCTGGATACGATGGCCAACGCGCTGTAACCGAAGCGCCAAAATCGGACTCGGACTCTGCCGTGGATCCCGCCTGCCCCGGAGCAAAGAAACCCTCCGTCAGCTCATGCACCTCCTCAAAACGGGCCTCAAGATCACGGGTTAAATCCCGCAGCTCGACCCCGCAAAATGCGGCCAGTCGGGCGAAGCCCTCATCGTTTGTCGGCAAGGTCTGGGTCTGCTGGTCGCCTATCATTTGCAGCCGATGTTCCAATTCACGATGCGCCACGTAATGTGTGTAAAGGACATCTGAAGTGTCGGTCTCGACCCAGCCTGCAGCGGCCAGAGCCTCCAGTCCCGACTTCGTGTCACGCACGCGCAGACTGGGATCGCGTCCGCCCGCGATCAGCTGACGGGTCTGCGTGAAAAACTCGATCTCCCGAATGCCGCCCCGCCCCAGCTTCACATTATGACCGCTCAGTTTAAGCGGGCCATGCAAACCTTTATGGTCTCGAATTCGCAGGCGCATGTCATGTGCGTCCTGGATCGCGGCGAAATCCAGATGCTTGCGCCAAACAAACGGCCGCAGCGTGTCAAGAAAACGCGTGCCTGCATCTACATCGCCCGCACATGCACGGGCTTTAATGTAGGCCGCTCGCTCCCAGGTACGGCCAACGCTTTCATAATAGGACTCGGCTGCCGCCATAGAAAGACAGACAGGCGTGACAGATGCATCCGGTCGAAGTCGAAGGTCGGTCCGGAACACGTAACCTTCGGCAGTTTGATCCGACAGCAGACCGGCCATTTTCCGCGTAATTCTGATGAAGGACGCCCGTGCATCATGATAAGTGTGCTCATCAAAGCGTGTCTCGTCAAACAGGACAATAAGATCGATATCAGAGCTATAGTTCAGCTCCCCCGCACCCATTTTCCCCATCGCGAGGGCAGTCATTCCCCCCGCAATTCCTGCATCCTTTTCAGACAGTCCGGGAATTCTGCCTCGCCGGATTTCCTGTCCAACCAACGACTTCAGAATCACATCGACAGACGTATCGGCGAAATCAGTGAGTGCCTGTGTGACCTGTTCCAGCGGCCAAACACCCCCCAAATCGGCGACAGCGGTCAGCAGTGCCACCTTTCGCTTTGCCTGCCGCAACCCGTTCGACAATGCATCCGGCGCGAGCGACGAGACCTCACCCAAAACCTCTTTAAGCGCCTTCTCTGGATCTTCAATATTCCCCTCGAACCAGTCGCGCTCACGATGCAGCAAACCGGCCAGAAACGGACTACATCCTGCTGCTCCCTTTACAAGTTCACGCAATCGCGGATCACTGTCAGAATAAAGCGCAGATATTTCGTTCCCGCGCTCCGCGTCGAAAGCGAACGGTGTACGAATGATCCTATCGGAAAAGTTCATAGCCAGACTTTCTTCAGCTTGCGCCTGTCGTTGCGCATAGCAAAAATGGCAGAACCGATGACCAGAAGGAACAGCGGATGAGCAAAAGTCTAAAAAGAGTTCGTGCCGCACTTTCACAAGCAGGCCTTGATGCACTCCCGATCGAGATGGCTCACGATACAAAGACCGCAGAGCAAGCGGCGAAGGCTGCCAATTGCCAGATAGACCAGATCGCCAAATCCGTCGTGTTCCGGTCCGAGGTTTCCGACAAGATCGTGCTGTTCGTTACTGCGGGCGGAAATCAAGTGTGTATGGATCGCGCTTCTGCCCTCACAGGCGAACCTCTCGGAAAAGCCGACGCTGAACTGATCCGGTCTCAAACGGGCTTTGCGATAGGGGGTGTATCGCCAATCGGCCACCTCAGCCCACCGAGTGCGTTTTTTGATCCGAGGCTACTCGAATTCAATACGGTCTGGACCGCCGCGGGGACGCCGCGCCACATTTTTGAAATCGCCCCTCAGCTCTTGATGGTTCTCAGCGGGGCGAAACTCGGATCCTTCACGGTCGACTGAACATTCCACCAGTGACCTCAATGTAAAAAATTTTAACATTAGACCTTGAACTGCCATTAAGGGTTCCGATATGAATTAATGTGAAAGGTGTTCACATCCAACAAACGACACGGAGGTCTCGATGTCAGACGCAACGACAAGTTTTCATTCCCACGCCGACCGCCACAGGCCGGGTCCGCTCGCGCGGGCTGAAGCTTGGCTCGATGCACGCGGTAAAGGAGCGTGGATCGCCGCGATGGTACTCGGTTTCATCTTTGTATGGCCGGTCGGTCTCGCACTTCTCGCCTACATGATCTGGAGCAAACGCATGTTCAATTCCAATTGCCGCAACACCCGCTACGGCCGGAGCCATTTCTCGGCGGCGTTTAAATCTTCCGGCAACTCCGCTTTTGATTCTTACAAAGCCGACACCCTGCGCCGCCTTGAAGAGGAACAGAAAAGTTTCGAAGACTTTCTCGAGCGTCTGCGCGAAGCAAAGGACAAGCGCGAGTTCGATCAATTCATGGCGGAACGCAGCACCCCGACCAATGAAAGCGGCAATCAAGCCTAAACATAACGGCGCCCACACACTGGGCGCCGCCCCAAATTTCAAGGAACCAAACCATGAGCGCGGCAACATATTTCTCCGCCCTGCCCGATCCGATAACCGAAGCGGTATTTTATGAGCGCGTCCGCACCAAGCGACTGCTTGCATGGATCGTCGATAGTGTTTTGATTGCACTGATCAGCGCCGCGATTGTCCCGTTCACAGCGTTTACCGGTCTGTTCTTTTTCCCGTTCCTGATGCTTGTGACCGGGTTCTTGTATCGCTGGTGGACCATCGCTTCGGGTTCCGCGACTTGGGGGATGCGGCTCTTCGCGATTGAGCTGCGCGACCACCAAGGCGCGACCGTCGACAGTCGAACCGCTCTGCTCCATACTGCAGGGTACACGGTATCGGTCCTTGTATCGCCGCTCCAAATGGTATCGGTTCTCTTGATGCTGATCTCCGCTCGCAAGCAGGGATTGACGGACCATATTCTCGGCACAGCAATGATCCGAAAAGCCCTCTGAAACCTCTGGATCTGCGGCCCCCTAACGCGGTTCGCGGATTCAACCTTGCGAAAAAGCGGATGAATGCTAACGTTTTGAATTGTTGAAACGTTAGTTGATAGATGCGCCATACGCTTCCCATCGCGCCCCAGTTCTATGTGACGGCACCGCAACCTTGCCCCTACCTCGACGGGCGCATGGAAAGGAAGCTGTTTACCGCATTGCAGGGCGAAGGGGCGGAACGTTTGAACGATACGCTGTCGCGGCAGGGGTTCCGGCGTTCCCAAAATGTGCTGTATCGCCCATCCTGCGCGGATTGTTCGGCCTGCCTGTCAGCACGCATTCGCGTGAATGATTTCGCCCCCAGCAAAAGCCAGAAGCGGATCATAAAACGAAACAGGTCGATGATGCGGCATAGCCGCTCACCATGGGCGACTGAAGAGCAGTACGAACTGTTCCGCCGCTATCTCGATGATCGACACGCCGACGGCGGCATGGCGGATATGGACCTCTTCGAATTCGCAGCGATGATCGAAGAAACCCCAATCCGGTCTCGCGTTATCGAATATATCGAAGAGAACGAGGACGGCTCCGAAACGCTCGCGGCCGTATGCCTGACCGATATGCTCGAAGACGGGCTGTCACTTGTCTTTTCATTCTTTGATCCTGACCTCGCACGCCGCAGTCTCGGGTCATATGTCATTCTCGATCATATCGCTCTCGCAGCAGAGGTTGGCCTTCCCTACGTCTATCTGGGGTATTGGGTCCCAGGCAGCGAGAAAATGGCCTACAAAGCCAATTTCAATGCTCTCGAAATCTATCACGGCAGCATGTGGAAGCCGCTTGAGGATCCTGACGCCTTCAACAATACGGTCCATCCATTGAGTGTGGACCCGATTGCCGAGCAGGTCGCGAAAATAAATCTTCCTGGTGCCCGCCCGGCACATGACTAGGCCCAACTTTCGCAAGAAAATTCCAAAATCTTGCCGCTTGGCGACATTTTCTCCAAAAGTCGTGTTGACGCCCTTCGCTGCACATGCATAAGGTCCCGCCACAAAACGAAGGCTTCCAAGGATGAAATCCGTACTTGTACTTGTAGGAAAATGGCGCATGGGCCGGTAACGGTACTCCATTGAGAACCCCATGCGCCCTCGGAAAACCGCCGGGGGCTTTTTTATTTCTCGAAGACGACGTCAGGATAAGGAAAAGACAGATGACACGTCAGATGACCGGAGCGAAAATGGTAGTTCAGGCCTTAAAGGATCAGGGCGTGGACACGGTATTCGGATATCCCGGCGGTGCCGTCCTACCGATCTACGACGAAATCTTTCAGCAAAATGACATCAAGCATGTTCTGGTGCGCCACGAACAAGGCGCCATCCATGCCGCCGAAGGATACGCTCGCTCGACCGGCAAACCAGGCGTCGCCCTGGTCACATCCGGCCCAGGCGCGACGAATGCCGTGACGGGCCTGACAGATGCGTTGATGGACTCGATCCCGATCGTTGTGTTCTCGGGTCAGGTTCCGACATTTATGATCGGATCTGACGCATTTCAGGAGGCAGATACCGTCGGCATTACCCGCCCTTGCACCAAACATAACTGGCTGGTGAAAGAGACAGACACGCTCTCCTCTACGATCCACGAGGCATTTCACGTCGCGACCTCGGGTCGTCCAGGTCCGGTTCTCGTAGATATTCCAAAAGACGTTCAGTTCGCGACCGGAACCTACGCAGAGAAAACCAAGCGCAAGAGCCATTATCAACCTCAGGTCAAAGGCGACATCGACGCCATTACCGATCTGGTCAAGGCAATGGAAAAAGCGAAGCGCCCCGTGTTCTACACCGGCGGAGGCGTCATCAATTCCGGAACGGCGGCAAGCCAGCTGCTGCGAGAGCTGGTAGAGGCGACGGGCTTCCCGATAACATCGACTCTCATGGGGCTCGGTGCCTACCCCGCCTCCGGCGACAAATGGCTGGGTATGCTCGGCATGCATGGCCTCTACGAAGCAAACATGGCGATGCACGATTGTGATCTCCTGATCAATATCGGTGCCCGCTTTGACGACCGCATCACCGGCCTGATCTCGGAATTCTCTCCGAAATCGAAAAAAGCACACATTGATATCGACGCGTCGTCAATCAACAAGGTAATTCATGTCGACATTCCGATCCTCGGCGATGTCGCCCACGTGCTTGAAGATCTGCTGAAGATATGGAAATCACGCGGCCGTGTCACCGACAAAGAAAACCTTGCAAAGTGGTGGGCAAAGATCAACGAGTGGAAAACAGTCGAGTGCCTGAACTACCGGAATTCAGACACCGTTATTAAGCCGCAATATGCATTGCAAAGGCTCGAAGCCCTTACAAAAGACCGCGACCGTTACATCACCACTGAAGTCGGTCAGCACCAGATGTGGGCCGCGCAGTTCCTTGGTTTTGAAGACCCGAACCGCTGGATGACCTCTGGCGGACTGGGAACCATGGGCTATGGCTTCCCGGCATCTATCGGTGTCCAGTTGGCCCACCCTGACGCACTGGTGATCAATGTCGCAGGCGAGGCGTCCTGGCTCATGAACATGCAAGAGCTTGGGACCGCAATCCAATATCGCCTCCCCTAAAACAGTTCATTCTCAACAACGAGCGTCTGGGCATGGTGCGCCAGTGGCAGCAGCTGCTGCACGGAGAACGCTACTCGCAATCATGGTCCGAGGCCCTGCCCGACTTCACCAAACTGGCCGAGGCTTTTGGCGCGAAAGGCATCATCTGCAAAGACCCCAAAGACCTCGATGACGCGATCATGGAGATGCTCGATTATGACGGCCCGGTGCTGTTCGATTGTCTCGTCGAAAAACACGAGAACTGCTTCCCGATGATCCCGTCTGGCAAACCGCATAATGAAATGCTGCTTGGGGATGCATCTACCGATGGCGCAATTCAGGCCGGAGGCGCGGTGCTCGTTTAGCGCCGCCCATAAAGTGATAGAATAGAGGCAAACACCATGTCCGCACTCCGCATCAAAAAAGGCTCCACGAGCCACTCCGCCTATAACCTCCGCCCGAATTTCAGTGAGGAAGTCGAGCGCCATACCCTGGCAGTTCTGGTCGAAAACGAACCGGGCGTTCTCGCGCGGGTCATCGGTCTATTCTCGGGGCGCGGGTATAACATCGAAAGCCTCACCGTGGCCGAGGTGGATCACGAAGGTCACCTCAGCCGCATCACCATCGTCACAACCGGCACGCCACAGGTGATTGCCCAGATCCGTGCACAGCTTGGGCGCATCGTGTCCGTGCGCGACGTTCACGACCTCACAGCCGAGGGCCCGGCCGTCGAGCGCGAATTGGCGCTCCTGAAGGTCGCCGGTACAGGAGATGCACGCATCGAAGCTCTGCGTCTCGCAGAAATCTTCCGCGCCAACGTCGTCGACTCGACTTTGGAGAGCTTCGTATTCGAAATCACTGGCCCCTCAGACAAGATCGACGCATTCGCAGAATTGATGCGTCCTCTCGGACTACTGGAAACGGCGCGTACAGGGGTTGCAGCCCTCTCGCGGGGCACCGAGTAAGTCGTCGCATGTCGCGGTGATTAAAGTCCACGTCGCGACTGGAATATGGGATACAATCCTCCCGTGATAGGAGTCCGCAGGCTCTTTTACGGGAGGTTTCCATGGCCAAAGATATTCCTGACACCGATCTGTCTGCTGTGCGCCGTAGCGTCGACACCGCCCAAGGTCTTCCCAACGCGTATTACGTCGACCCGCAAATGTGGGACGAGGAAAAAAAGGCCGTTCTTTTTGCGTCATGGTCGGGTCTCGCCGTTGCGGCTGACGTGCCCGAGAATGGCGACGCAAAGCCAATCGAATTTTTAGGCATTCCGCTCCTCCTCGTTCGAGACCGCAGTGGCGACGTTCGGGTATTCCAGAATATCTGCCGCCACCGTGGTATGATCCTCGTGCAGGAACCCCGCAAGATCGAAGGCGCGATCCGCTGCCCTTATCACTCCTGGTGCTACGGAACAGACGGGCGGCTGGTATCCACGCCGCACGTTGGTGGACCTGGTAAAAACAAGCATGATGCCATTGTGCGTGACGATCTCGGCCTGATCGAGGTGCGGAGCCATATCTGGCGCGACGTGGTCTTTGTTAACATTGATGGTAATGCGGCCCCATTCGAAGAGGTCCATGCCGATCTCATCACCCGTTGGGCCGAATACGAACAGCCCCTTTACCATGGCGGCGCCGACAGTTTTTTTGAATTGGACGTGCAGACCAACTGGAAACTTGCGGTCGAAAACTATTGCGAAAGCTACCACCTTCCGTGGGTACATCCCGGCCTGAACAGTTACTCCCGCCTCGAAGATCACTACAATATCGAGGTCAAGGGGCAGTATTCAGGACAGGGCACCCTCGTCTACCGACAGCTGCGCGGAGTGAACGAAGAGGTCTTTCCCGACTTCAAGAACCTCTCTGAAAAATGGAACGAAGGCGCAGAGTATGTCGCCGTCTACCCAAACGTACTCCTTGGGGTTCAGCGCGACCACGCATTCGCGATTGTTCTGGAACCCAAAGCGCAAGACCGCACCGTCGAACACATCCACCTCTACTATGCCGAGCCGAAAACAGACGAGGGCATGCGCGCCAAAAACGCGGCGCTCTGGAAGACGGTCTTTGAAGAGGATGTCTTCGTCGTTGAAGGCATGCAAAAAGGTCGTCTTGCCCCGCATTTTGACGGCGGGCGTTTCAGCCCTGCCATGGACGGCCCCACACACTGTTTCCACGATTGGGTCGCCGGAAAATTCGAGGAACACCGGCAAAACGCATGACCGATCTCGACGCCCGCCTGCTGGACGCGCATGCGCGTGATGACCGGCGCGCCTTGGTCGAACTTTATGCCGAGGCAGGACGCACCGCAAATTCCGTGGA
>JAEPMR010000016.1 GCA_017643845.1 Marivivens sp.
GTGCGGCTGCTTCTGGAACTGTTCATTCTATTCGGTGGCGCGGCAGCGTTTTATCTGGCTGGAGCAGTGCTGACAGCTGGCGTGATGGCTGCGCTACTCGTGCTGCATTACGGGCTGTCCGTGGATCGGATCATTTGGCTCTTGCAGCGGTAAGAGGCGACCGGACGGGGCAGACGCTTGCGGTCTTGATCCGCGCCAAAGAAGAAGGGCCGCACGAGGCGGCCCTTTCGAGGTAATTGCCTGAATTAAACCGCGAGGTTCGGGATGATCTGCTTTTTGCGGCTCATGATGCCGGGCAGGACCACGGTATCGCCGGACACGCTGGCACCAAAGCTTTTTTCAGCGACGGTTTTTACCAGATCGTTGGGGACGAGCAGGGTGGCTTCTTCCTTGAGGATGTCCACCACGAAGAGGAGCACCTGATCGACGCCATCCTCGGCGGCGACGGCGGGCATGGAGGCCATCAGGCTGTCTTTGCGGTCCATCACGATTTGCGGAGCGGTGGTTTCCAGCACGGAGACGCGGAAATTGGTGCCGCCGACTTCGTAGGCTTTCGAATCCATGCGGATCAGTTCGGCGTCGGAGAAGGCCGAGACATCGGATTTCGCGGTGAACATTTCGGCTGCGTAATCGGCAATGTTGATGCCGAGATCGGCGGCGAGGCTTTCGGCCAGCGCGCGGTCCGTGTCGGTCGTGGTGGGGGAGCGGAATTCCAGCGTGTCGGACAGGATGCAGGAGAGCATCAGGCCCTTGATCGCGTCGGGCATGGCGGCGGCGTCGTCGCCCATCAGTCCGTGCATGACGGTGACGGTGCAGGCGAGCGGGCGGATCGTGATGTCGATCGGGCCTTTGGTTTCCAGCCCGCCGACGAGCTTGTGATGGTCGATGATTGCGCGGACATCAGCGTTGTTGATGTTGGCGGGCAGTTCGGCGGGGTTGTTGGTGTCAACGATGACGCAGGGCTGATCGTCGGCCACGTCCTCGATCACGGCAGGAAGGTCGAAGCCCCAGCGCTGGGCGACGAAGGTGGCTTCGGTGTTGGGCTGGCCCAGAAGGCGGGCTTCGGCGGCCTCGCCCTTGTGGGAGAGATACCATGCCCAGATCAGCGGGGCGCCGGTGGAATCGGTGTCGGGGGCTTTGTGGCCGAAAACGAGGGTCGTCATGGGGTATCCTTAACGGGTGCGATGGAAATCGGACGCCTTATAGAAAGGCGGGCGGCGGTTGTCACCCTGCCGCGCACGCAAAGCGGGGTTGCGCGACGATATGGCCGCGCGGTTACGCCCGCCGCACCAGATGCCAGCCCAAGGCCATCAGCCACTGGCCGAGCCGGATGCGCAGGCCGGTGCGGGGCGCAGGCACTGCGCGGCGCTGGAAGCGGGGATCGGCGGCAAGCGCCACGAGTGCCGCGCGGCGAAGCTCGGGCGGGGCGGGCATGACGGGGATGATTGCCGCATGCGGACCATGCGGGGCGGCGGCGGGATCGGGGATCAGCACCAACGCCGCAGGCGCGCCACGGCGGGGCGGGGGCGGGCGGTCATGGTGGCGGTCGTCGCCGGGGGCGGGTGCGGGGCCGATACGGTGATCGACCACAAAAATCGGGGGATACATCGGATTGTCCTGAAAACGGGGGGGCGCGAGGCCAGAAAAGGGCGCGGGCTTGGTGAAATCACCAGGCGGTAAAGAGATATCCTTGGGTCATCGCGGCCTCCTTGCCCCGTCAGGGCATTTGATGGGGTGCTGATAACAACCGATGCGGGTGTCTCAAAGAAGTATTTCGCGGCGAGAAAAAACCATCACGGCGGCGTGACTTTTTTGCCCTGAGTCTGCTTGACAGGGGGCGGTGACCTCCTTACCTATCCGCCGTTAGCACTCGCAGGGAGTGAGTGATAACACCTCCGCCGAGCGGAGGATTGAGGAAACAACAGATAGCTGAGGAGCTACGAATATGGCTTTTAAACCGCTGCACGACCGCGTTCTGGTCCGCCGTGTGGAAAGCGACGAGAAAACCGCTGGCGGCCTGATCATCCCCGACAGCGCCAAGGAAAAGCCTGCTGAGGGCGAAATCGTTGCTTGCGGCGAAGGTGCCCGCAAGGACAGCGGCGAGCTGATCGCGATGGCCGTCAAGGCTGGCGACAAGGTGCTGTTTGGCAAGTGGTCCGGCACTGAAGTCACCGTCGACGGTGAAGAACTGCTCATCATGAAGGAAAGCGACATCCTCGGGATCATCTCCTGAGCGACGGCTTCCACCTGAACATTCAACTGATTTAAAGACGAGGAAAGCACAATGGCTGCTAAGGACGTCAAGTTCGATACCGATGCCCGCAACCGCATGCTCAAAGGCGTGAACACGCTTGCTGACGCGGTGAAGGTCACCCTCGGCCCGAAAGGCCGTAACGTAGTTCTGGAGAAATCCTTCGGCGCACCGCGCATCACCAAAGACGGTGTTTCCGTGGCGAAGGAAATCGAACTGGAAGACAAGTTCGAGAACATGGGCGCGCAGATGGTGAAAGAAGTCGCCAGCCGCACCAATGACGAAGCCGGCGACGGCACCACCACGGCAACCGTTCTGGCCCAAGCCATCGTTAAAGAAGGCATGAAGTCGGTTGCTGCTGGCATGAACCCGATGGACCTCAAGCGCGGCATCGACCTGGCAACTGCCAAGGTTGTTGACGCGATCAAAGCGGCTGCACGCCCTGTCAACGACAGCGCAGAAGTTGCTCAGGTCGGCACCATCTCCGCCAACGGCGAAGTTGAAATCGGCCGCCAGATCGCAGACGCGATGCAGAAGGTCGGCAACGAGGGTGTTATCACCGTCGAGGAAAACAAAGGCCTCGAGACCGAGACCGACGTCGTGGAAGGCATGCAGTTCGACCGCGGCTACCTGTCGCCCTACTTCGCAACCAACTCCGAGAAGATGGTTGCTGAGCTGGAAGACTGCATGATCCTGCTGCACGAGAAGAAGCTCTCCTCGCTGCAGCCGATGGTTCCGCTGCTCGAGTCCGTGATCCAGTCGCAGAAACCGCTCCTGATCATCGCAGAAGATGTCGAAGGCGAAGCGCTCGCAACGCTCGTCGTCAACAAGCTGCGCGGTGGCCTGAAGATCGCTGCCGTCAAGGCACCGGGCTTTGGTGACCGTCGTAAGGCCATGCTGCAGGACATCGCGATCCTGACCGGCGGTCAGGTGATCTCCGAAGACCTCGGCATGAAGCTCGAGAACGTCACCATCGACATGCTCGGCTCCGCCAAGAAGGTCTCCATCACCAAAGACGAAACCACGATCGTGGACGGCGCTGGTGACAAGGCAGAGATCGAAGCACGCGTTTCGCAAATCCGTGGCCAGATCGAGGAAACCTCCTCTGACTACGACCGCGAGAAGCTGCAGGAGCGTGTTGCCAAGCTCGCAGGCGGTGTTGCTGTCATCCGCGTTGGCGGCATGACCGAAGTAGAAGTGAAAGAGCGCAAGGACCGTGTTGATGACGCGCTGAACGCAACCCGTGCGGCCGTTCAGGAAGGCATCGTCGTCGGCGGTGGTGTTGCTCTGGTGCAGGGCGCGAAAGCGCTCGACGGTCTGGAAGGCGCAAACGCCGACCAGAACAACGGCATCAACATCGTTCGCAAGGCTCTGGAAGCTCCGCTGCGCCAGATCGCCGAGAACGCTGGTGTTGACGGTTCCGTCGTTGCTGGCAAGGTCCGTGAATCCTCCGACCTGAAGTTCGGCTATAACGCACAGACCGACGAATATGGCGACATGTTCAAGTTCGGCGTTATCGACCCTGCGAAAGTCGTGCGCACCGCTCTGGAAGATGCAGCATCTGTTGCTGGCCTCTTGATCACCACCGAAGCAATGGTGGCCGACAAGCCGCAAAAAGACGCTCCGGCCGCTGGCGGCATGGGTGACATGGGCGGCATGGGCGGCATGATGTAATCACGCCGTTCCTTGCGGAACAGATTGAGGGTCGCCTTCGGGCGGCCCTTTTTCGTTAGGGGGGGATGCTTGGTGTTCAGGGTCTCGAGATTTCATATTGTCATTTCATATTCTTGAAGTTTTCACTTTTTATGACTAGATAAAGCTTAGTAAAGGGATGGTAGAGCCGTCCGTTCATTGGCGAGCCTAGGCTCGCCTTTGAATTTTCAGAGGCGCTCGTGAAATACGTCGTAATCCCCCCGAACGCACTTTTCTCCAAAGCAAAACAGTAGCTTACCTAGCAGGACTTCGATCGTGCGTTGATCTGTCTTTGGCCTTTGGCCCGTTTTGTGCAGATAGTGATTGCCTATCGGTCTCGCGGTCAAATCAGCAATCTGAAGTCCTGTCGAGTTACTTTTCTTGTCCATAAGCTCAAGGCGGAAATTCGAAAAATTATGTGCAGGAACTTGACCTAACAATGAGCCCTGGACTGACACCTGCTTGTAAGCTTTGCTGAGCGCGGCATCGTCGTCGCGCCCTCGGCTCTCAAAGACGATGTGAAGATCCTTTGATAATTCAATGGGGTCATAGACCTTGAGATAACTTTCGATTTGCCGAAATCCCCTCGAAAGCCCGATATGATATGGATCGAAAGATTTATGGCGATCTGGCACTGCCAATTTGTCGATCACAACACAGAAGCATTGAAATTGGGCTGACCTCATCAATTCAGTGAGTTCATCCATGAATTCACCGCGGCGTTTGCCGTTGAGGTGCATATATTTTGATTTGACGGCAGGGTCCTTGATCTTGTCCGGTTTTCGAAGATCACGTTCGTGCAGCACTATGTTGTCGCAGCCCCAGTATTTAAATTTCAACCTGTTGAAGCGTGGAACCAGTTCGTGCAAGTAGTGATCTTTTTCGAACAAGCAATAATTTAGGCAAAGTAGCGGAAATTCGGGCGTTGCTTTCCAGTTGGCGTCACCACTTTCGTCCACATAAACGATATACTTGCTAAAATCTGCCATGCTTTAAAACCTAAGTTTTGTTTTGGGCGTTTGGCAAAGATTTTTGGCAGTCCGTTTCAAAGTTTTCCGATTGCCAAATTGCCGCCGTGTGGGGGCGCGGCAGCGATGCGCGCTGGTCGCGCGCGCCTAGAGCGGCGTGCCTTCGAATTTTGCCAGCGTGATGCCTGCGGTCTCCAGTGCGGCGCGGGTTTCGCGGGCGATGTCGATGGCTTCGGGGGTGTCGCCGTGCAGGCAGATCGTGTCGATCCGCGTGGGGATGCGCTTGCCGCTTTCGGCTATGATCGCGCCTTCCTTCACCATGGCGACGATCCGCGCGGCGGCTTTTTGTGCGTCATGGATCACCGCGCCGGGGAGGGCGCGGTCCACCAGTGTTGCGTCGTCGTTATAGGCGCGGTCGGCGAAGATCTCGCAGGCGGTGTTGCAGCCGAGCGTCTGCGCCGCCTGTTGCTGGGCGGTGCCGGCGAGGACCATGATGGAGATCTCGGGCGCGACGGAGAGCGCGGCGCGGTAGCAGGTTTCGGCCATGTCCTGATCTTCGGCGGCCATGTTCGCCAGAGCGCCGTGCAGTTTGAGGTGGCGCAGATCTACGCCAAGCGCACGGGCCATGCCCTGTGCCGCGCCGAGCTGGTAGCGGACGAGGTTGGCGAGCGTGTCCTTGGGCAGCTTGATCCGCTGGCGACCGAAGCCTTGCAGATCGTTGAAGCCCGGATGCGCGCCGATGCCGACGCCGTTCTCCCCCGCCAGCCGCATGGTGGTGGCCATCACATCCGGATCGCCCGCGTGAAAGCCGCAGGCGATATTGGCGGAGGTGACGATTTTCAGCAGTGCGGCGTCATTGCCCATCACCCAGGGGCCGAAGCTTTCGCCCATGTCGGCATTGAGATCGACGGTGCGGGTCATGGGGTGTTCCTTTCGAGATCGTCGCCAGCGGTCACGCCGCTGATCAGTTGGTAGGCGAGCAGGTCGCTGATGCTATGGGGATCACGGATCAGGGGGCGGAGCAAGCGGGGCAGCTTGGCGCGGGCCTCTGCCGCGCGGGCTTCGATGGTGCAGGCCTCTTCGAGCGTGATGAAGGAAAAGCGCAGCATATCGCCCGCGCGGGCTTGGGCGACGCGGGGCAGGTCGACGGGCAGGACGGAGCCGATACGCGGGTAGCCGCCGGTTGTCTGGCATTCGGAGAGCAGGACGAAGGGTGTGCCATCGCCGGTGATTTGCACATCGCCGGGGACGATGACCTCGGACAGCACCGACAGGCCGCCGTCGATGTGGAAGCCTGCACCGTCAGAGAGGAGCGGCACGCCCATACGGTTGCCGCGTGTGTCGCGGGTGAAGGTGGTGGATGTGAAGCGGTCACGCTCGGCGGGGCTGAAGAGATCGGTCTGCAAGCTGGGGACAAGCCGCACCGCCCCGCCGGAGAAGCGCGGCGCGGGCGTGAAGGTCATGCCGGTGCGGGTGCCGGTATCCGCACCAAGGGGGAGGCGGTCGCCTGCCGCGAGCGGCGCGCCGATGCCTGCGGCGAGATGCGTGGCACGGGCACCGAGCACGGGCGGCGTGGCGATGCCGCCACCTATGTGCAGGTAGCCGTAGCTGCCGCTTTCGGCCGCGCCGATGCTGAGACGCGCCCCTGCGGGGAGGAGATGGCTGGCGTGCCACGCAAGCCGCGTGCCGTCGATGCTGGCGCGCATGGGGGCGCCGGTGAGGGCGATGCGGCAATCGGCGGTGGCCTCGAACGTGCCGCCCATGCCCGCCAGTTCAAGGCAGGCGGTGTCTTCGGGCTGGCCCAGTAGGGCTGCGCCTTCGGCCAATGCCAGACGGTCCGCCGCGCCGCCGTGCGAGAGGCCATAGGCAAGGAAACCGCTGCGCCCGAGATCCTGCACCGTGACGCCGGGGCCGGCTTGGTGGATGATCAGTTCGGCGCTCATCGGATCGGCTCCGCTGTGGCGCCGCCGTCCGGGCCGGTTGCGGCGAGGCGGTCGAGGGTGTCGCCGGTGACTTGTTCGAACAGCACCTCGTCACCGGGACGGAGGACGAAAGGCGCATCGCTTTCGGGCCGGAACAGGCGGAAGCCGGTTTGCCCGATGTGACGCCAGCCGGTGGGGGTGGAGACAGAGAACAGCACCAATTGCCGGATTGCCACTGTCAGAGCGCCAACGGGGACGCGTGGGGTCAGTGCGGTCTGGCGGGGGATGTCCCACGCGGGGGGCAACTCGCCAAGATAGGGCTGACCGGCGGCAAAGCCGATGGTCTGCACGCGGACGCGGGTGGTGGAGAGGGTTTCAATCGCGGCCTCCGGCGTGACGCCAGCCGCTGCGGCAGCCTCGGCCAGCTGTGGTGCGCGGTCAGTGCCGTAGACGGTGGGCACCCGCCAGAGGCGGCGGCCGGTGGGCAGGGCGGCGGCGAACCAGTCCTGCGTGGCGAGGAGATCGGCAAGAAGCGCCTGCACCTCGGCATGGGGTTTCCACAACGGATCGAAACGGAGATAGGCGGAGGTGAGAGAGGTGGAGGTTTCTTCCACGCCTGCCCAGCCTGCCGCATCGAGCGCGGCGCGGAACGCCAGTGCCGCGCGGTTGGCAGGCTCGCTCAGGCGGTCTGCGAAGCTCACCAGAAAGCCGTCATATCCGGCAGTGCGAATGCGCGGCCAGCCGGTATCCGGCGCGGGGGAGGCGGGGTGGTGTTCCATTGGCGCTATGATGTCTGTCGTGGCGGCTATTGCAAGGCGTCGGGGAGCATCAATGCGATTTGCGGGAAGGCGATGAGTGCGGCGACCATCGCGAGCATCGCCAGCACATAGGGGATGGTGCCCAGCATGACCTCGCTCATCCGGCCCGATTTGCGCGCGCCCTGAACCACATAGAGATTGAGGCCTACGGGCGGGGTGATCAGGGCCATTTCGATCAGCACGATCATCAGGATGCCAAACCAGATGGGATCATAGCCCTGTTCGATCACCAGCGGCACGATGATGGGGATGGTGACGACCATCAGCGACAGGGTTTCGATAAAGAAACCCAGCACGATGTAGATGCACACCACGACGAGGATTGTCATTAGCGGCGTCAGGCCCAGCCCGCCAAGGAACCCCTGAAGTTCGCGGCCCAGCCCGGCGGAGGCGAGGGTGAAATTCAGGAAAGACGCGCCGATGACGACAAGCATAATCATGGAGGTGATCTTGACCGTTCCGAGGATGCTGTCTGCGAACATCTTCCAGCTTACGCCACCGAAAAGTGCGGCGATCACAATCGCACCTGCGACGCCGACGGCGGCGGCTTCGGTCGGGGTGGCCCAGCCTTTGTAGATGGTGCCGATGATTACGGTGAACAGGAGGATGATCGGGATCAACTGCAAGAGGGCGCGCAGCATTTCAGGCAAGGGAAACACCCGCCGTTCGCCGCCAAGCTGCGGGCGCGCCATACAGATCAGCATGGTGATCAGCATGAACCCGAAAGCGAGAAGCAATCCGGGCACAAGGCCTGCGAGAAACAGTCGCGGGATCGAGGTCTGGGTGAGGAAGCCGTAGACGATCAGGTTGATTGACGGCGGGATCATGATGCCGAGCGTTCCGCCAGCGGCGATGGCGCCGGAAAAAAGTTTGGGGTCGTAGCCCAGTTTTTCGGCCTGAGGCATGGCGACAGTGGCGACAGTCGCAGCAGTGGCGACCGAGGAGCCGGACGTGGCGGAGAACATTGTCGCGGTGGCGACATTGGCGTGCACCAGCCCGCCGGGAAGCCAGCTGACCCAGCGATCAAGTGCCGCATAGGTGCGGGTGGCGATGCCCGACCGGACAAGGATTTCCCCCAACAGCACGAAGAAGGGAATCGCGATCAGTGTGGCGTTGTTGGAGGTGGACCAGACCTGATTGCCCAGTCCGCGGATTAGCGGGAATGGGCTGAAGAAAGTGTCGATGCCGAAGCCCAGAAGGAAGAGCACGATGCCCACGGGGATCGACAGTGTCAGTAGCCCGAGGAGCCCGATAGCGGTATAGGCGATCATGACAGGCTCTCCTCTTCGCCAAATGCGCCGATGGCGGCTTCGGATCTACTGAATTCGCCGCGCAGCACCATGATGAGGGCGGCGGCGAAGGTGAGCCAGGCCACAATCGCGAACCAGACCCAGCCTGCGAACCACGGCACTTGCACCAGTGCCAGCGGGGTTTCCAGCGGCGTGTTGGCGCGGGAGTTATTGTCCAGCGAACGGGCGAGGACCGGCCAGCAGCGCAGGGCGATCAGGGAGATCGTGCCCGAGAGCACGACCATCGAAAACAGATCGAACAGTGCCCTGCCGCGCGGACCGGTGCGGCTGCGCAGGATGTCGATGCGGACGTGGCCCAGTTCGAGAAGTGTGAAGGCCATCCCCCAGGAGGTGGCGATGGCCATCACATAGCCGCTGATTTCATCCGTTCCGCCCAGCGATGACCCTGTTTGCCGCAGCACGATATCGAGGAGGACCAGAGCGGCACAGCCCAGAAGCATAATCCCGATGAGGATCGCAACTATGTGGTTGATGCGGTGCAGCGCTGAGAGTGTATCGTGGGGCATTCGGGGCCTCGCTGGAATGCGGATCAGTTGGTGGCGATGGTAACGCCGACGGTGGCGCCGACGCTGTCATTCCAGCGTTGCGCCCAGTCCGCGCCTGCACGCTCGGCCCATTCGGGCAGAACCTCATCCACCAGAACATCGCGGGCGCGGGCGAAATCGGCATCGGAAACCTCAACCAGCGTCATGTCGCGGGCGTCACCAGCGGGGCAGTCGCCGTTGCCGGTCAGACAGGCGATGTCATTAACAAGTGCATCCTGAGCGCTGGCCCATGCCGGGTCTTCGAATTCGCTGGCAATCTGGCTGGAGATCAGCGCCTGCATGTCACTGCTCAGGCCATTCCACTTATCGAGGTTGATCGCGGTGACCACACTGTCCCAGCCGCCGAGCGGGATCGGAAGCAGATGGGTGGATACCTCCCACCAGCCTGCCGAATAGCCGGAGCCTGCGCCCGTGACGGCACAATCGACGACGCCTTTCTGCAGCGCGCCAGGAACTTCGGAAAAGCCGACGTTGACGCCTTCGGCGCCGAGGGCTTCGAGGAATTTGGCGGTCATGCGGCCGGAGGCGCGGACCTTGAGACCTTCGAGATCGTCGAGGCTGGAAATCTCGGCGTTACAGAACACCACCTGTGGTGGGTAGGGCGCGATGGCGAGGACGTGGCTGTTGAATCTGTCACGGTAGATGTCGGAGACCATCGGGCGGGCCGCATCGACCATCGCACGGGCTTCGTCTGCGGTCAGCGCGAGCAGCGGAACGTCGAGGCCTTCGAGCTCGGGTGCGTCGGCCACCGCATAATCGGCAACAGTCATGGCTACGTCATAGACGCCATCCCCCAGCAGGCGATAGACGTCGGCGACGCCAAGGTTCATCTGGTTGTGGGTGGTGAGTGCCACGTTGATTTCGCCATTTGAGGCGGCGGGCAGGGTCTCGTTCCAGAACGGGGCTTCGTAGGCATTGTGCAGCGGAAGGCTGGACCAGCTGCCGACAACCGAAAGGTCTTCGGCCAGCGCGGGGCTTGCCAGCGCTGCGGTCGCCATCAGTAGGCTGATTGTCTTTTTCATGAGAGTCTCCTTGTTGGTAGTTTCAGGATTTGTGGTTGGAATTGGAAGACAGGATCGGATTTTCCGCGTCTTCGGGAATGTCGGATACAAGCATGTGT
Source organism: Marivivens sp. (assembly GCA_017643845.1). GTDB lineage: Bacteria > Pseudomonadota > Alphaproteobacteria > Rhodobacterales > Rhodobacteraceae > JAEPMR01. Next base: position 10,627 of record JAEPMR010000016.1, read on the forward strand.
CCGGGCTTGTGGGTGATGCAGAGTGGCAGGCGGGCGGCTTCGATCGCGACCTGCGGGGTCACGCCGCAGGCCCAGAATACGGGCACGTGTCCCGCAGACAGGGGCGCGGCGTCACCCCAATCGGGGCGGGAAAGATCGGCAATCCCTATGGCAGAGGGGTCTCCCACATGCACGGGCGCACCATGCGCAAGTGGATACCGGCGCGAGATGGCTACGACCTCATCCACCCGTGCCTCTGGCACGGTACGCATGGAGACGACCATCTTGCCGGAAAACGGGCCTGCGGGCACCGTGTCAATCGAGGAGCGGAACATCGGCACGGTTTTGTTCGCGTCGATGTGCCAGATCGAGAAACCTGACTGCTGGAGTGCATTTTCAAAGGTGAAGGAGCATCCAAGCGCGAAGGCTACGAGATCGTCGCGCCAGATGTCGCTGATACTGGTGAGACTGCGGTCAAGCTTGCCATCGATATAAACATTATAGGCGGAGACATCGGTGCGGATGTCGATGTCGTGGCCCATTGTCTGCATCATCGGGTTGCCGGTATCGGAGACGCCGGTGATCGGGCAGGGCTTCGGGTTGCGCTGACAGTAGCGCATGAAGTCAAGGGCGGCGCTTTCGGGCAGGATCACGATATTGGCCTGCAGGCAGCCGCGACCGAGACCGGCAGTATGGCCGGTATATGTCCCGCTGCGGATGGCACGGCGCAGGGTCGCGGCATCGGCGGATTGAAGCTGTTGATACGAGTCGGTCACGCGGGCCTCCATGTTGGGCCGCAGCGTTCACCGAGCGTGGTATAAAATCAAATTGAAATAATTTCTCAGAAGTGATCAGATTTTTTGATCGCTTGCGTAGTCTTGCGCGATGTTGAGCGCGGTCTTTGCCGCGACTTCGACGATATGGCTGGGCGGATCGGCCATGAAGGAGGCGGTGAATTGCAGGGGTGAGGGGGTCCAGCCCGGATCGAACTCGCGCAGACGCCCGGCAGAGACCCGTTCGCGGCCCAGCATGCGGGGCAGGACGGCCACGCCGAGATTGGCCTCGACCAGCCGAAAACAGGCAGAAAGCGAAGAGGAAGGAAACAGCCGGAACCCCGGGCCGACACGGGCAAAGAGCATGTCACGCAATTCGCGGTAGGGGCGGGTGTTGCGGGCATAGGTCAGCACGGGGCGGCTGAGCAGGCTGGCCTCATCATCGACCAGCGGGGCGTCGGCGGCGACATACCATGCCAGATCGAAACCCGGCAGGGCGATATTATCCACCGCATAATCGGAGATCGGGCCCAGCAGGACAGCGAGGTCGATTTCGCGGTCAAGCAGTCCGGCGCGGAGGTTGATCGAGATGTCTACGTTAAACTCGATCTCAATGCGCGGGTAGAGGTGATGCAGGCGCGAAACCAGTTCCGGCAGCCAGCATTGCGCGATGGTTTCCGACACACCGAGGCGCAGGCGGCCATCGACGCCCGCTGGATCGACGATCTCTTTCTCGATCCGGTCTGTGAGGCGTTCCATCTGCTCGGCATGGGCGAGGAGCATCTCGCCGCGCTTGGTCAAGTGCATGCCGGAGGCGGTGCGGTCGAACAGCTCGCAGGAAAGACTTTCTTCGAGGTTCTTGATCCGCGCCGTGACGGCTGGCTGGGTGAGATGAAGCCCCGTCGCGGCGCGGCGCACGCCGCCCAGACGGACCACGGCGAGAAAGGTGCGGAGTTGGTCGAGATTGATTCGGCTCATGACATGGATATTGGCAGGGTTCGCGCCGCGCGGAAATGTGAAAGGGTTTGAGGAAATTCGCTGGTGGAATGCGGGCGGTCGCGCCTAGGCTGGGGCATGACACTGTTCCTGCTGACCACACTGACGATGGTGGCTTTTGCCGCGAACTCGATCCTGAACCGGATGGCGGTTTGGGAGGCGGGGATGGACCCGCTGGCCTTTGCCGTGGTGCGCGTGGCGGCGGGGGCTGTGGTGCTGGCGGTACTGGTTTGGCGGCGGGCGGGGCGGTTGCCGGATTATGCCCCCGCGCGGCGCTGGAAGGGCGCGGCGAGCCTCGGGCTTTATATGATCGGGTTTTCGCTGGCCTATCTGACGCTGGATGCGGGGATCGGGGCGCTGATCCTCTTTGGCGGGGTGCAGATCACCATGTTTGCCGCGAGTGTGTTGGCGCGGGAGGCGGTGCCGCCCTTGCGCTGGCTGGGTGCGGGGCTGGCGATGGCGGGGCTGGTTTACCTCTTGTGGCCGCGCGGGGCTGTGAGCGTGGATGCGGGTGGTGCGGTGCTGATGGCCGGTGCGGCGCTGGGCTGGGGGATCTATTCTGTCCTTGGCCGTGGCGCGGCGGATGCGCTTGAAGGGACAGCGGCCAATTTTGGCCTGTTGCTGCCGGTGATGGTGTTGCCCGCGCTGATGGCGGCATGGGCCCTGACCCCTGACGCGCTGGCGCTGGCGGTGACGTCCGGCGCAGTGACATCGGGGCTGGGCTATGCGCTGTGGTATCGGGTGCTGCCGCAGATGGCGGGGACGACGGCGGCGATTGCACAACTGAGCGTGCCGGTGATCGCGGTGGCGGCGGGCGCTGTGCTGCTGGGTGAGCCGGTGACGCAGGAGTTGATCGTCGCGGCGGCTCTGGTGCTGGGCGGTATCGGGATATCGACTTTGAAGGGGAAGCGGGGATGAATTTTCAGCGGGAGATGAAGCGGGGCGAGGAGGCGGAGGTCGACGCGCTGTTGCGGGCGGCGTTTGGTGGGGAGGACGAGGCGAAGCTGGTGCGGCAGTTGCGCAAGAGCGGCGCGATGGCGGGGGAGATGGTGGTGCCCGGTGAGGACGGGATCATCGGCTATTATGCGCTCTCAAAGATGGTCGCGCCGAAGGGCTGGCTGGCGCTGGCACCGGTGGCTGTCGCGCCGGAGCATCAGGGGCGCGGCGTGGGGCGGCGTATGGTGGGCATGTGCGCCGAATGGGCGCGGATCGCGCGGGCGCATGTGGTGGTATTGGGCGATGTGCGGTTCTACGAGCGGGCCGGTTTCAGCCACGCGCGGGCGGCGAAACTGCGCGCGCCCTATCCGGTGGAGCATCTGGCGCTGGCGGGGCCGGACGGTGACGCGCCGGAGGTGGAGCTGGTCTATGCCAAGGCGTTTGGCGGCTAGCGCAGGATCGGCTCCAGCGGATCATAGGCGGGGGCATCGGGATCGCGCCATGCCACGGCGGCGAGGCTGTCGGGCTTGACCCGCAGATCCGCGAGCTCTGCGCGCGTGACCCAGCGGCGGTGGCTGACGATGCCTTCGGGATCGGTCCAGTCGCCGTAGGGATCGCCGCTGACGATGGTGCAGCGGAAATAGACATCGACCTGATGGAAGGTGCCATTCGGGTCGTGGAACTCATTGACAAGGCAGGGCGCACCGACGCGGACGGCAAGGCCGGTTTCCTCCATGATCTCGCGCTGGAGGTTGTCGGTCAGGGAGCTGTGCGGCTCGACCCCGCCGCCGGGAGCACACCACAGATGCGTGCGGCCCTTCCATGCGTTCACCAGGAGCAAACGATTTTCATGTAAAATGATGCCGCGGACAGCGACTCGCGGGGCAGGTGACTGTTTCATAGGCGGAGAGTGGCCTGTGACGCAGGGTCAGGCAAGGGCGCGGCCTTACGGCCATGCGGAAAAGAGCTATATTGTACGAATGAACAGCCTCATCATCGCCTTCCTGACCATGATCGGCGCCGTGGCGGCGGCCGATAGCGGCGGCTCGGTTTCGCCGGAGCGCGATTGCGTGGTGATGCTGCACGGGCTGGCGCGTACGGAGACCTCGCTCGCGCCGATGCAGTTCTACCTCGAAACCCTTGGTTACACGGTCGTCAATCGCGGCTACCCCTCGACCGAACAGACGATCCAGACGCTGGTGGAGATTGCCCTGCCGCGCGATGTGGAGGCCTGTGGCGACCGGCGGGTGAATTTCGTGACCCATTCGATGGGTGGAATTCTGGTGCGGGCCTGGCTGAGCAAGAACCGCCCCGCCGATATGGGCCGCGTGGTGATGCTCGGACCGCCGAACAAGGGCAGCCAGCTGGTGGATGTGTTCGGGGAGTTCGAGCCGTTTCAATGGGTGAACGGTCCTGCGGGACTGCAACTGGGTACGGGTGAGAACAGCCTGCCCAACCGCCTGTCGCTGCCAGCCTATGAGGCGGGGATCATTGCGGGGAACCAGTCGCTGAACCCGATCTATTCGAGCATGATTGACGGGCCGGATGACGGGAAGGTTTCGGTGGAGTCGACCCGTATGGAGGGGATGACCGACCATCTGGTGCTGCCGGTGACGCATACGTTCATGATGATTGATCCGCTGGTGATGGTGCAGGCCGCGACCTTTCTGGAAACCGGCGCATTCGATCCCGATCTGGATTTGGGGGACATCGTTTTCGGGGATGACGAAGACGTCAGCCGCGCGGATGACGAGAGCTGATGCAGACGGCTGCTGCCTATCTTCTGGCTGCTATCGCCGAAATTGCGGGCTGCTATGCGGTGTGGATGTGGCTGCGGCTGGACCGTTCGGCGCTGTGGCTGATCCCTGCGCTGGGGGCGCTGCTGATTTTCGCTGTGGCGCTGACATGGGCGCAAAGCCCGAATGCAGGGCGTGCCTTTGCCGCTTATGGCGGGGTCTATATCGCGGCGTCGCTGGGCTGGATGGGGCTGGTGGAGAAATCGCCGCCAGACCGCTGGGACCTGATCGGCGCGGCGATTTGCCTGACCGGCGCGGCGGTGATCCTCGCCGCACCGAGGGGGGCGTAGGCCCCTAGCGCGGCGCGGGGCCGGTGATGCGGTTGATATGGCCCATTTTGCGGCCGGGCTTGGCCTCGGCCTTGCCGTAGAGGTGGATCGCGGTATCTGTCTTGGCGATTTCGGGGATGCGGGCGATGTCGTCGCCGATCAGGTTTTCCATCACCACATCCGAATGACGCGTTCCGTCGCCCAGAGGCCAGCCCGCAACGGCGCGGATGTGCTGTTCGAACTGGTCGATAGTGCAGCCGTTCTGGGTCCAGTGGCCGGAATTGTGGACGCGGGGCGCGATTTCATTGACGATCAACCCCGAAGGCGTGACGAACAGCTCGACCCCCATGACGCCGACATAATCGAGCGCGCCGAGGATCTTGGCCGCGATCAGAACGGCGTCGGTGCGCTGGGAGGCGGAGAGGGTGGCGGGCACGGTGGTGGTGTGCAGGATGCCGTCGCGATGCACGTTCTCGCCGGGATCGAAGCATGAGACACTACCATCAAGCCCGCGCGCGCCGATGACGGAGACCTCATGGCTGAAGTTGACGAAACCTTCGAGAATGGCGGGTGCGCCGGCCATATCTGCCAGCGCCTGTGCGGCATCATCTGCGGATTTGAGGCGGGCCTGCCCCTTGCCATCATATCCGAAGCGGCGGGTTTTGAGGATCGCGGGGGTGCCGATCTCGGCAATCGCCTCAGTCAGATCGGTGGCGTCATCCACAGCGGCGAAGGGGGCTGTTTTCAACCCCTGTTCGGAGAGAAAGGCTTTCTCGGTCAGGCGGTCCTGGCTCACCGCCAATGTGCGGCGGTTGGGGCGGATCGGGCGGAGGTTTTCGAGAATATCGAGCGCGGCGGTGGGGATGTTCTCGAACTCGTAGGTGATCACGTCGACGCTGGCGGCAAAGGCGCGCAGCGCGGCTTCGTTATCATAAGCAGCGGTTGTGACCTGATCGGCCACATGACCGGCGGGCGGGTTCACGCCGGGCTCGAAGATATGGGTGCGGAAGCCGAGGCGCGAGGCCGCGACGGAGAGCATGCGGCCCAACTGCCCGCCACCCAGAATGCCGATGGTGGCGCCGGAGGCGAGAGGGGTATCAGTCATCGGTCGGCTCTTCGGGGATGGAGGCGGAGAGGGCGTCGCGCCACGCGTCGAGGCGGGCGGCGAGGGCGTCATCAGACGTGGCGAGGATGCCTGCGGCCATCAAGCCCGCATTGGCGGCGCCGGCCGCGCCGATTGCCATTGTCGCGACCGGATAGCCTTTGGGCATCTGCACGATGGAATAGAGGCTGTCGACGCCGGAAAGCGCTTTGGTCTGAACCGGCACGCCGACCACCGGCACGCGGGTTTTGGAGGCCATCATACCGGGCAGGTGGGCGGCACCGCCAGCGCCTGCGATGATGACTTTCAGTCCGCGCTCGGCGGCTGTTTTGCCGTAGGACCAGAGCCTGTCGGGTGTGCGGTGGGCCGAGACGATGCGTGTCTCGTAGCTGATGCCCAATTCATCGAGAATATCGGCGGCGTTTTTCATGGTGGGCCAGTCGGACTGGCTGCCCATGATGATTCCGACTGCTGGCGCTTGGGTCATGGTGTGTCCCCGTCATAAAGGAAGCGGCACTATAACGGTGCTGCGGTGCGGCGCAATGGGGAAGGGCGCGGCTTAGGCGATGATATCTGGGAAGATTCGGTCTTCGAGGCGGGAAATCTGATCTTTCAGCTGGAGCTTTTGCTTCTTCAGCCGCCGGATGGTGAACATATCAGAGGAACCGCGCTCCTGAAGCGCGTGAATCGCTTCGTCGAGGTCGCGGTGCTCGCGCTTGAGCACTTCCAGCTCGACGCGCAAAACCTCGATCTGTTCCATCTTTGCAGAACTGTTCATCGACTCGGGTCCGATCCTAGTGGGGCACCATCCAAGATAGGGGTTTGAGAGCGGTTCGCCTAGTCCTTCCTCTTGCGTAGCGGCGTTTCGCGCCCCATATTTCCTATTGAGGGTCGCCGAAACGGGGCCTGATGGACGGTCGCTTGCATAGAGGGCATGTCGTATGACGAAACTGACACTGGGGACGCATCCCTACCTGCTGGGGTTCGAGCAGCTGGAACGGCTGGTGGAACGCACCGCGAAGAGCGGAAATGACGGGTACCCCCCTTATAACATCGAACAGACATCGGATCGGTCCTACCGGATCACGCTGGCGGTTGCCGGATTCGGGGAAGAAGATCTCTCGATTACGGTCGAGGACAATCAACTGGTCATTCGCGGGCGTCAGAGGGATGACGGCGAGGACCGGATCTATCTCCATCGTGGCATTGCGGCGCGCCAGTTCCAGCGATCCTTTGTGCTGGCCGACGGCGTGGATGTCGGGGAGGCCATTATGGAAAACGGGCTGCTGCACGTGGACCTGACGCGCAAGGTGCCGGACAGCGTGGTGCAGACCATCAAGATCAGGAGGCAGTCGAGCTAATGCATACGAAAGTTGATCTGTCGTCCCTCGGTGAGCGGATCGTTTATGTGAAGCCGGTGGCGGTGCAAGACCTGCCGGATGAGGTGCGCCATCAGGCGGGAGACCTCAAAGAGCTGTTTGCGGTGCACAATGCCGAAGGCGAACAGCTGGCGCTGGTCGCGGACCGGCGAATGGCCTTCGTGCTTGCGCGGCAATATGATATGACGCCTGTGGCAGTGCACTGATCCACGAAAGGCGGGCCCTGCCACTGTGGGTTTCATCAGGAGGCAGGGCAGAATGAATACTCAGGAAAAATATGCGCGGTCGCAGATCGTGCTGCATTGGCTGGTCGCGGTTCTGATTGCCGCCAACTATATGCTGGGCGATTTCATGGGTGAGGCGTTCGAGCGGATCATCGACACTGGTGCTGTCGTTGAGATCGGCGCGGGCGCCAACGCACATCGGGCGATCGGCGTGACGGTGATGCTGCTGGTGCTGGTGCGGCTGGTGCTGCGCTGGCGGCTGGGGGCACCGGCAGCGAGCACGGCAGGACCGGCGATTTTGCAGACTGCGGCGAAACTGGGCCATGCGGCGCTCTATCTGCTGATGCTTGCGGTGCCGATAACCGGCGCTGTGGCATTCAACGGGCAGATCGAGGCGCTGGGCGAGGTGCATGAGATGCTGACCAGCTTGCTACTGCTTCTGGTCCTTGGTCATGCGGTGATGGCGATTTACCATCAGGTGGTCCTGAAAGACGGCGTTATGGCGCGGATGCGCTAGGCGTTTTTCTCAGGAGAGATAGAAAAAGGCCGCAGCGGGGTGCTGCGGCCTTTGTTTTGCGGCGGGTTGGATCAGCCTTTGATCAGGCCCATCTGCTCGAGCTTCAGGATTACCTGATGGGCGCAGTGGTCGACTTCGACATTTTCGGTCTCGACGCGGAGTTCGGGATCGGCGGGCACGTCATATGGGTCTGAAATGCCGGTGAATTCCTTGATTTTGCCTTCGCGGGCGAGCTTGTAGAGGCCCTTGCGGTCGCGGCGCTCGCATTCCTCGATCGAGGTAGCGACATGCACCTCTACGAAGGCGCCGAACTGTTCGACATCCTCGCGCACGGCGCGGCGGGTGGCCGCGTAGGGGGCGATGGGCGCACAGATGGCGATGCCGCCGTTCTTGGTGATCTCGGAGGCCACATAGCCGATGCGGCGGATGTTGAGATCGCGGTGCTCTTTGGAGAAGCCCAGCTCGGAGCTGAGGTTCTTGCGCACAATGTCTCCATCCAGAAGCGTGACGGGGCGGCCGCCCATCTCCATCAACTTGACCATCAGCGCGTTGGCGATGGTGGATTTGCCGGAGCCGGAGAAGCCGGTGAAGAACACGGTGAAGCCCTGCTGCGAACGCGGCGGGGAGGTGCGGCGCAATTCGCGGACCACTTCGGGGAAGGAGAACCATTCGGGGATTTCCAACCCTTCGCGGAGGCGGCGGCGAAGCTCGGTGCCGGAGATATTGAGGATGGTGACGTTATCCCGATCTTCGATCTCGTCTGCAGGCTCGTATTGGGCGCGTTCCTGCACATAGACCATGTGTTTGAAATCGACCATTTCGATGCCGATTTCCTCCTGATGGGCGCGGAACAGATCCTGCGCGTCATAGGGGCCGTAGAAATCCTCACCGGCGGAGTTCTTGCCCGGTCCGGCGTGGTCGCGGCCGACGATCATATGGGTGCAGCCGTGGTTGCGGCGGATGATGCCGTGCCAGACGGCCTCGCGCGGGCCGGCCATGCGCATGGCGAGGTTCAGGAGGCTCATCGAGGTGGTGGAGGCCGGGTATTTATCGAGCACGGCCTCGTAGCAGCGCACGCGGGTGAAGTGATCGACGTCGCCCGGTTTGGTCATGCCGACAACGGGGTGGATCAGCAGGTTGGCCTGTGCTTCGCGTGCGGCGCGGAAGGTGAGCTCCTGATGCGCGCGATGGAGGGGATTGCGGGTCTGGAAGGCAACGATGCGGCGCCAGCCGAGCTTGCGGAACTGGGCGCGCAGTTCGTTCGGTGTGTCGCGGCGGGCCTTGAAATCATAATGGACAGGAGGCTGGATGCCGGTGATCGGGCCGCCGAGATAGACCTTGCCCGCCGTATGGTGGAGGTAGTTGACTGCCGGGTGGGCGAGATCATCGGCGCCGAAGACCTTTTCGGCCTCGTGCGATTTGTTGGGCACCCAGCGATCTGTCACGGTCATGGTGGCGAGGATCACGCCTTCCTGATCGCGCAGGGCGATGTCCTGTCCCAGTTCGATGCTGTCGGCAAATGCTGCGGACACGTCGAGCGTGACGGGCATCGGCCAGAGCGTGCCATCGGCAAGGCGCATGTCGTCGACGACGCCGTTATAATCCGCTTCGGAGAGGAAACCCTTGAGCGGGGAGAAGCCGCCATTCATCAAAAGCTCCAGATCGCAGATCTGGCGCGGGGTGAGATCGTGGCTGGTGAGGTCAGCAGCTTCGACCTTGAGTTTCTGGGCGCTGTCGTAGGAGACATATAGCTCCGGGATGGGAGAGAGATTGCTTTGCATCAATGGGGTCCTTTTCTTGATCGAGAGGAGGCCGCTCGCAGAGCCTGTCAGCTCGGCGTGCAGGGCATCGTATTCGGCGAGTTTTCGGGCGAGGAACTGATCTGTCAGGCGGGCCTTGGTCGCCGCGCCGCGCGAGGTCAGGGAATAGGCGAAGCGCTGGCGCTTATCGGGGCCGGAGCGTTCGGCAATGCGGATCAGCCCGGCATCCGCGACGGTGCGGAGATGGGCATTCAGCGTGCCGAGACTGACACCGATTGCGCTGGCCGTTGCCCGCTGCGACGCATCCGGCGCCAGATCGAGCTGGCGCAACAGGCGAAAGAGCGTGTCGTCTTCCGGGAGGGTCGTTGCGGGTTTCGGGGCGGGCATGGTGGCTCCAAGTGTGTTCAGTGATGAACAAATTTCACATTCCAGCCCTTCGGGAAAGCACAAATTTGGCGAAACCGGTGATGTTGGGCGGGAAACAGGTGCGAAAACGACACAGGGTCGGTTCCGGCGCAGAAATCCGGGGGCAAATCCGTTTGCTGGATGCAGAAGTTACGGACGGACCTGATGCACGAGCGGCGAATACCCGAGTGGCTGCGCCATGCGCCTGCACCCAGCGTGCGCGGCTTTGCCGTGCTTGCCGGTGCGGAGGCGGTGGCGCGCGGCATCCTGATTTCGGTTTATCCGCTGGTGATGTACGAGGCGCTGGGCGATGCGCGGCTGGTATCCGGCGTTTATTTCGTGATCGGGGTGATCTCGCTCCTGATCGGGCTGATGGTGCCGTATCTGATCCGCTACATTCCGCGCCGCTACCTTTATTCCGTTGGCGCGATGATGTTCGTGGCGGGGGCGTTGGTGACGATCCTGCAAACGCCTGTGATGGTGGTGACGGGGCTGGCGCTGATCACATTCGCGGTGGTCATCACATTTGTCTGTTTCAACGCCTATGTGCTGGACTATGTGGCGAAGTTCGAATTGGGGCGGTTTGAGACATCGCGGCTGTTTTACAGTGCGGCGGGGTGGACTGCCGGGCCTGCGCTGGGCGTGGTGCTCTATGGCTGGTGGCGGCCTGCGCCGTTCCTCATTGCGGCGGTGGCGGCAGCGGGGATGCTGGGGGTGTTCCTGTTCATGCGGCTGGGCAATGGCCGCTTGATCACGCGGCGCAAGCGCGCGCCGACCAATCCCTTTGCCTATTTCGGGCGGTTTGCCGTCCAGCCGCGGTTGGTGACGGGCTGGATATTCGCGGTGATCCGTTCCTGCGGGTGGTGGGTCTATGTGGTTTATCTGCCGATTTATGCGGTGCAGAACGGGCTGGGTGACACGCTGGGTGGAATTGCGCTGTCGATCACCAATGGCGCACTTTTCCTCTCGCCAGTGATGCTGTGGTTCATGCAGCGCAGTTCGGTGCGGATGGCGGTGCGGACGGGGTTTCTGATGTCGGCGCTCTTGTTCCTGCTGGCGGGGCTGCCGCACGGGGTGCCAATGCTGGCGGTTGCCTGCCTGATGGCGGGATCGCTGTTTTTGATCCTCTTGGATGTCTCTGCCGGATTGCCGTTTCTGCTGGCGGTGAAGCCTTCGGAGCGGACGGAAATGTCAGCGATCTATTCGAGCTTTCGGGATGTTTCGGGGATTGTGACGCCGGGGGTGGCGTGGCTCGTGCTGCTGGCGGCGCCGCTTTCGGGGATATTCATCGCCGGTGGCGCGGGGCTGTTTGCCTGCTGGGTGCTGGCGCGGACGCTGCACCCGAGGCTGGGGCGGGCGCGGATTGCAGCGGAACCTGCGCCTGCCGTATTGGGGGTGGTCGAGCCGCCCGCCGGGGGCGGCGCGCCGACTGTTTGAGGATTAGTCTTCCTGCGCGGCGAGGAAGCGCTCGGCATCTAGCGCGGCCATGCAGCCCATGCCTGCCGAGGTAACGGCCTGACGGTAGACGTGATCGGTCAGGTCGCCCGCTGCGAAAACGCCGGGGATGGAGGTCTCTGTCGTGCCGGGTTTGACCTTTACATAACCGCCGTGGTGCAGCTCAAGTTGGTCCGCGACAAGCTCGGAGGCGGGGGCGTGACCGATGGCGATGAACACGCCTTTGGCTGGAATTTCGGTGATCTCGCCGGTTTTGACGTGTTTGGCGCGGATCGCCTCGACACCGAGCGGGTTCTCGCCGCCGACGACCTCCTCAAGCGTGTGGTCCCAGAGCGGGGTGATTTTGGGGTTTTTCATCAGGCGGTCGATCAGGATCTTTTCGGCGCGCAATTCGTTGCGGCGGTGGATCAGCGTGACCTTGGAGGCGAAATTGGTGAGGAAGAGGGCTTCCTCAACCGCCGTGTTGCCGCCGCCGATGACGACGATTTCCTGCCCGCGATAGAAGAAACCGTCACAGGTGGCGCAAGCGGAGACGCCGAAGCCTTTGAACTTTTCTTCCGACGGCAGGCCAAGCCATTTGGCGCGGGCGCCGGTGGCGAGGATCACCGCATCGGCGGTGTAGGTGGTGCCGCTGTCGCCTTTGGCGGTGAAGGGGCGCTGGGAAAGATCAAGATCGGTGATCAGGTCCATCACCACGTCACAGCCCATCGCCTTGGCGTGGGCTTCCATGCGGACCATGAGATCGGGGCCTTGCACCTCGGTATCGCCGGGCCAGTTTTCAACCTCGGTCGTGGTGGTCAGCTGGCCGCCCGGTTCCATGCCCTGCACGAGGATCGGGGAGAGCATCGCGCGGGAGGCGTAGACGCCTGCGGTATAGCCTGCCGGACCGGAGCCGATGATCAGAACGCGGGTGTGACGGGATTCGGACATTTGGGCCTCTTTCATCGCGGTTTCCGAACCGATATAGCCATCCCGCGCGGGGGTTGAAAGAGCGGAGCTTTGCCTCGGGCGCATCGCCGGTTTGCAGGGGTGGCTTCAGAGCGGGTGGCTTTTATCCGCAAGTTTCTTGCTGACTTGTGAAACATTATTGCGCACGTGATCGTGGGCGTGTAACCTTCGCAAAATTTCAATAATTCAGGGGCGCGATTCGATGCCGGGGACGAAGCTGGACGAAATCGACAGGATGATCCTTGCGGAACTGCAGGCCGATGGCCGCATGACCAATGTGGAACTGGCAAAACGTGTGGGCATTTCCGCGCCGCCCTGTCTGCGGCGGGTGCGGACGCTGGAGGAGCAGGGCTACATTCGTGGCTACCATGCGGATGTGGATTCGCGGGAGCTGGGGTTCGAAGTGCAGGTGTTTGCGATGGTCGGGCTGGTGAGCCAGGCCGAGGCAGACCTGAGCGCCTTCGAGCAGCGCTGTCAGGGGTGGCCGCTGGTGCGTGAGTGTCACATGCTGAACGGTGAGGTGGATTTCATCCTAAAATGCGTCGCGCCTGATCTGCGCAGTTTCCAGAACTTCCTCACCGAGCATCTGACCGCCGCGCCGAATGTGGCGAGCGTGAAGACATCGCTGGTGATCCGTGGCGCGAAGGACGAGCCGGGTGTGCCGTTTGACGTTCTGGAAGCGCGGCTGGCACAGGACGCCTAGGACACCTCAAGCAAATCGAGATCGGCAAGGCTGAACCGCGTGAAGCGCGGGGCATCGAGATCGCTGATGCAGCCGAGATGCGGGAACATGCCGAGGAAGATCGCGCGAAGCTCCTGACTGAGACCGAGCCGGTGCAGCGGGCCGGGGTGGTAGGTCTCGACCTCCAGCCCGCAGGCGCGGATGCTGTGGTGCTGATCGAACAGTAGATGGCAGAGAGTGACGGGACGCTGCGGCGTGACGGAGACCACGGCGATGCCGTCTACGAGATCGGAAATCGGTAGCGAGACCTGATCGACGCCCAAGCGGGATTGCGCGGCGGGATGGCGGCGGATGATGCGTGTGGCTGGCCCGAAAATCATATCGCGGGAGGGGAAACCGTCGCCGAACGCGTCGGCGGCGACGCGCACCAGCTGTATGCTGCTGTTGGCCGGTGTCTGCCATGACCCTTTCCACAGCAACGTCTGGGGGCCGCCTGTCTCTGTCAGGACGCGGTCGCCGGGCAGGAGATCCTCGACGGCGACGGGGCCATCGGGTGTGTGCAGGATGGTGCCGTGTGAAAAGGCGGAGACTGCATCAAGAAAAGGAGAGCGCAGCGGGATCGGGCGGTTGCGGTCCTCGATGTCGCCGCGATTGTCCAGGAACATGATGTCCGCGCGGGTGACGAGCTGCGGTTCGCTGGAATGGCGTGGCGGCGGTGGGACATCGACTATCGCAGTCGACTGGGGGCGTATGTTCATGATGCTCTCCGTCAGCTTCTTCTGCCGTCGGCCCCCACCGACAACGCCAGATTGCATCCTGTCTATCTGTCTCAAATGCCGCTGTTATGGCGCTTCTGTCAAAGAATTGCGGCAAATGGGATCCGCTAGAGCAACAATGCCTGCAAAAGCATGGGATTGTTGTCAGAATACGGGTTCCCCATAAGAAAAGGCCGCGCAACGAGGCGCGGCCAGTCGGGGAATGCCGGAGGGGAAATCCGGTCAGGGAGGAATCAGGCAGTCGCGACCTTGCGCGGGGCCGAGGCACCAGCGGCACGGCGGGCGATCATCTCTTTGCGGCGGGCGCCACGGGCCCAAGGCATCTGGGTGGTGCAGGCCTCGGCTTCTTTGATCATGGCGGTCATCCAGCGGGTTTTGATCTGGGGCTGTGTCTTTGTCATCTTCTTAACCTTTGAAATCGTCAGGGTGTCTGTTCGTGTTGGGATCAAGATGATGATTGTTCGGGGCATGAGTTGGGCGGGTCAGAAACAATTTCAAAATTTTTTGCCATCCTGGAAACAATGATTGGGGCGAACCTGCCTAATTCATTAAGTGTTTGAAAATACGTTATTTTACCGATTGGTAAAGGACAGTATGGCGTTGATCCGACGGATTGTTTCCGGAAATCGGGCGAAAATCAGACGGGAGCCTGTCGCAATCCCGCCGTGATCAGAGCCGGATCGCCGCAATCAGGCGACCATAGTCGACTTCCTTGCGGTGGGTGGTGCGGCGGTAGGAATAGAATCGTGCCGGATCCGCGTAGGTGCAGTGGCGGGTCCATTCCGCATGTCCGACGCCTGCCGCACGGAGGCGGTGCAGGCCGAAGGCGGGAAGATCGAACTGGTAATGGCCGTCTTTGCCATTGGCGAAGAAACGGGCGTTGTCGGGGTCTTCGTCAAGGAAACGCTCGATGAATTCGGGGCCGACCTCGTAATTCTGCTGGCTGATCGTCGGGCCGATGACGGCGCGGATGTTTTCGCGCGTGGCGCCGAGGGCGATCATGGCGGCGACGGTTTCTTCGAGCACACCGTCAATCGCGCCTTTCCAACCGGCATGGGCGGCGCCGATGACATGCGCCTGCGGGTCTGCAAAGAGCACAGGCTGGCAATCGGCGGTCAGCACGCTGATTGCGATGCCGGGAGTGGCGGTGACAATGGCGTCAGCCTCGGGAGGCGCGGGATCGGGGGCGGTGACGGTCTCGACGCGGGCGGAGTGGACTTGCACGACGCCGCTGAGGTCTTGCAGGCCGAGACCAAGTGCACCGGCAACGCGAGTGCGGTTGATGGTGACGACATCTTGCTGGTCGGAGCTGCCGTATCCGCAGTTCAGGCCTTCGAACACGCCTGACGAAGCGCCGCCGCGACGGGTGAAGAACCCGTGGCGCAGCGGGGCGAGGCTGTCGGCAGTGATGATTTCGAGTGTCATGGTTCAAGCCCGGCTGGTGGCTGGGCATCGGAGGGATAGAGGCCCAGCACTTTGAAAAGGTCGCCCATTTCATCGGGGTGGGTCAAGCGGCGGTGTGCGGCTACGTGATTTGTCAGTGCATCCCCGCTGAGGCGCTGGGCGAGTGTCTGCGCCCGCTGGGTGATGCCGAGCCGTTCGAGAAAGACACCCTGCGTGGCGAGCCGTGTATGGGCGGCGGGGGCAGTGGCGTTGGCGATGGCTTCGAAATCCACATGGGCGGTGAGATCGGCGCTGCCCGGATCGGCGAAGGGATCGGTGGCGTGGTGACCTTTGAGCGCTTGCAATGTGTCGCCCAGCGAGCGCCAATCGCCGTAGTCGATGATCAGAGCGGCTCCGCCATGGGTGGCGATGCGCGTGCCAATTTCGGACACAGCGGCGGGCAGGGCGGGGCATAGTTCGACGATGTCGCCGTCGCGGGTGTCTTCCATCCGGTGCTGAAGCGCGGCGATGGGGGCGGGCGTGGTCAGGCCCAAAGTGAGCGCGCCCTTGTCATTGAGGCCGACGACACGCTCGCGCCAGCCGTCGCCATCGCGCTGGAACTGGCGGATCGGCAGGGCATCGAAGAACTCGTTTGCCACGAGAAACAGCGGCATCTCCGGCAGGTCATGGACCTGTGCGTGCCATGTGGCGGCGGGGAGCGCTTCGGATTGCAGAGCCTCAAGGCGGGGGGAGGCTTCGACGAGGTGCAGCTCCAGCGCGTCATGGAAGCCGGGAACGGCGCGGGTGGCGCGGAGGATGTCGGCCATCAGCGTGCCGCGACCGGGGCCAAGCTCGGCCAACGCGAAGGGCGCGGGGCTGCCTTGGTCGATCCAGCATTGCGCGAGGCAGAGGCCGATCATCTCGCCGAACATCTGGCTGATTTCGGGGGCTGTGACGAAATCGCCCGCGGAGCCGAACGGCTCGCGGGTGGAATAGTAGCCGTGATCGGGGTGGAGGAGCGCTTCGGCCATGTAATCGGCCAGCGTCATCGGGCCGGTTCGCGTGATGCGCGCGGCGAGGATATCGGTCAGCGTGTCGAGCGTCGCCTCAGTCATGGGCGGCTCGTGTGCGGGCGAGGAGCCAGAGCCCGATCAGGATCATCGGGAGGGTGAGGAGCTGGCCCATCGTCAGGCCGTAGCCGCCGATGTGCAGCGCGAGGCCAAGCGGGTTGCCCTCGCTGACGAACTGGGCGTCGGGCTGGCGGACGAATTCAACGGCAAACCGCGCAAGCCCGTAGCCGGTGAAGAATGTGGCGGTGACGCGCCATGGGCGGTGGAGCGCGCGGCGCCGGAAGACGAGGTAAAGTAGGAGCGCGCCGAGGATCAGACCCTCCAGGGCCGCCTCGTAGAGCTGCGAGGGATGGCGGGCGCAGAGGAGGAGCACATCCGGCCCGCAATCCTGCGCTGCCGCACCGGGGAAGATCACGCCCCACGGGAGGTCTGTGGGACGGCCCCAAAGCTCTCCGTTGATGAAATTCGAGATCCGCCCCAGCAGCAGTGCGGGCGGTGAGGCAAGCGCGATGGAATCGGAAATGGATCCGAGCACCAGACCTTCGCGGCGGGCGAAGATCAGAATTGCCAGAACCACCCCCAGGAAGCCGCCGTGAAATGACATGCCGCCCTGCCAGACAGCGAGGATTTCCGCTGGATTGGCGATGAAATAGGCGGGCTGGTAGAACAGAACATAGCCCAATCGCCCGCCGCCTATGATGCCGACGATGATCCATGTCAGCAGGGATTCGAGCTGTTGTTCGCTCAGGGCCGGTGTCTGGCCGCGCCAGAGTGCGGGGCGGCGGATGGCGGCGATGACGAAACGCCAACCGATGATGATCCCGACGATATAGGCCGTCGCATACCAACGCAGCGCGAAATCGCGCCCGAAAAGCGTGACGGAAAAGATTTCGGGACCGATGTCCGGGAAAGGCAGCGCAGCGAACATGGAACAACTCCTGTGCAAGTCATCGGGGGAAGTCAACCGCCATCGCGCCTTGCCCCGCGCCGCGATGATCCCCATATAGGGGGCAAGCGAAACGGAGGCAGTCATGCAAACGCGCAACAAGGTTCTGGACGATATGTCCCAACTGTTCACCAACGCGATGGGCGTGGCGCAGGGCGCACGTCAGGAAGCGGAAACGGCAATGTCGTCGATGTTCGACCGCTGGCTGGCGAACCGCGATCTGGTCACGCGCGAGGAATTCGATGCGGTTCGCGCGATGGCGCAGAAGGCCCGTGAGGAAAACGCCGAGCTACTGGCGCGGATCGAAGCGCTGGAGGCCCAGAAGAAGGGGTAAGCCCCTTACGCTTTTCAGGGAATAAACGAACGGGCGGCGGGTAAACCTGCCGCCCGTTTACTTTTGCCTAGCCTGTGAAGGAGGCGAGGTATTCGGTGAGCATCTGGCGCGCGGCTTCGAGGTCGCGCTTGTCGGCCATTTCGGTCACGGTGTGGATGTAGCGGGTGCCGACCACGATCCCCACAGCGCGGGCACCGGCGGCGGCCTGCTGCGCGGCGGCACCGTCCTGCCCGCCGGCACCGAGCATGGTGCGCTGGTAGGGGATATCTTTGGCGATGGCGAGTTGCTCGATCTCTGACACCAGCTTTTTGTCAGCGATGAAGGAGCTATCGCGGACATGGAGGCCGAAGCCGTCGCCCTGTTTGGTGGTGCGGTCCTTCTCCGGCACGCCGGGGGTATCGCAGGAGAGCGTCACGTCGATGCCGAGGCCGATGTCAGGCTTGATCGCGTAGGCGGCGGTGCGGGCACCGCGCAGGCCGACCTCTTCCTGACAGGTGAAGGCGACGTGAATTTCAGCGCCGCGGCCCTTGTCGCCCAAGGCGCGGATCGCTTCGATGCCGAGCCAGCAGGCAATGCGGTTGTCGAGTGCTTTTGACACGACCTTATCGCCCATTTCGAGGAACGGCTCTTCCATCACCACGAAATCACCGACCTTGACCAGATCGCGGGCTTTCTCGCCCAAGCCGAGATCGACGAAGAATTCGCCCAGCTCTGGCACTTTCTTGCGGTCTTCGGGGGAGGAGATGTGCACCGGTTTGCCGCCGGGGTTCATCACGCCAAGGTAATCGCCGTCGTCCGTGCAGACGCGGACGCGGCGGGAGAAGAGATTGCGTGGGTCGAAGCCGCCGACCGGCTGGAGGTAGAGGAAGCCCTCCTTGCTGATGTGGCTGACGAGAAAGCCGATCTCGTCCATGTGGCACAGGAGCATGATGCGCGGGGCGTCGGTGCTGGTTGCCTCGCGGCGGCAGAGGAGCGAGCCCATCGCATCGGTTTTCACCTCGGTAAACATGCCTTCGATTTCGGCGGTGATGAGGTCGCGGACGCGGTCCTCGTGACCGGGGACGCCGGGGGTTTCGCAGAGCCGTTTGAGTAGGTCGATATTCATGAAATGCCTCCTTGTTCGCGGCGATCATCAGGGTGCTGGACGGGAGGTTCAAGGGGGAAAGCAACGTAACGATTGTACGAAAAATGCACTTATCCCCAAGAAATTGCTTTACAGAGTCTCCGTTCGGCCCCACCATATCTCGTAGGAGCAGGTGGAGCACCCACCGCTTCTAGAGCAGGCACCTAGCGCTTGGGGTGCTGCCATTTCCCCGGCGCTATAACGAATGAGGCCGAGCTATGGCATTGTCTGAGCAGTTCATCGACGCAGGTGAGATCCATCCGATCGACCTCGTGGAAACCATCGCCGAACATCACGAATGGGAATTTGACCGTATCGCGGACGATCAGATCGCGATGGCGGTCGAGGGGCAGTGGCGGACCTATGCCATTACGCTTGCGTGGTCAGGCTATGACGAGACATTGCGGCTGATCTGCACATTCGAGATGGAGCCGCCCGCCGAGCGTATGGCAGCGCTTTACGAAACGTTGAACGGCATTAACGATCAGTGCTGGGCAGGCAATTTCACCTGGTGGGACGAACAGAAGATGATGGTCTTCCGCTACGGGTTGATGCTGGCCGGTGATCAGGTTGCCAGCCCCGAGCAGATCGACACGATGATTAATGCGGCGGTGATGAGCTGCGAGCGCTTCTATCCGGCGCTGCAACTGGTCACATGGGCCGAGCGGACGCCGCAAGAGGCGCTGCAAGTAGCTATCGCCGAGGCCTACGGCCGCGCATAAAGAGCGCCTGAGGGTTCGGCAAACGGGATTACATACGCGCGCGTTATCTCCCCGCGCGCGGCCCGCGCCACCCACTTGGCGACGCAGGCTCAGGCCGCGCCCTTGAACCTCCCACGGGCGCGGCCTAACACTTGGGCAACGCAAAGGGAGGTTCCCCATGAATATGGACGATGTGGCGCGCCGCGGGCTGGTGCTCTTGGGCTGTGGCAAGATGGGATCAGCGATGCTGGCCGGTTGGCTCAAAGGCGGATTGCCTGCCGCGTCGGTCTGGATCATCGACCCGTTTCCGAGCGATTGGGTGAAGGCGCAGGGTTGCCATGTGAACGCCGACCTGCCTGCCGATCCGGCGATTGCATTGATTGCGGTGAAGCCTCAGATGATGGGCGAGGCGTTGCCCGCGATGCAGGCGCTGGGCAATGGCGGGACGCTGTTTGTTTCGGTCGCGGCGGGCACGCCGATTGCGCGGTTCGCGGAGGTTTTGGGCGGCGAGACGCCAGTGATCCGCGCGATGCCGAACACGCCTGCGGCGGTAGGCCGTGGGATCACGGCGATTATCGGCAATGCGCATGTCGGTGAGGCGGGGCTGGCGCTGGCGGAGGAGTTGCTTTCTGCCGTGGGGCAGGTCGTGCGGCTGGAGGCAGAGGCGCAGATGGATGCGGTGACGGGGGTGAGCGGCTCGGGGCCGGCCTATGTGTTCCATCTGATCGAGACACTTGCGGCGGCGGGCGCGGCGCAGGGGCTGGCGCCGGAACTGGCGATGCAGCTTGCCAAGGCGACGGTCGCGGGCGCGGGTGCGCTGGCCGAGCAAGCGGAGGAAGACCCCGCGCAGCTGCGGGTCAATGTCACATCGCCCAACGGCACGACGCAGGCGGCGCTGGAGGTGCTGATGAATGAGGCGGATGGCTTCCCTGCGCTACTCACGCGGGCGGTGACGGCGGCGACGGAGCGGTCAAAGGAGTTGTCCCGTGGGTGAGATCACGTTCGATGACTTTCTGAAGGTGGATATCAGGGCGGGGCGGGTGATCCGTGCCGAGCCGTTTCCAGAGGCGCGGAAGCCCGCGATCAAGATGTGGATCGATTTCGGGCCGGAGATCGGGGAGAGGAAATCCTCCGCGCAAGTGACGGCGCATTACACGCCGGAGGCATTGGTCGGAAAACAGGTGATGGCGGTGGTGAATTTTCCGCCACGGCAGATCGGCAAGTTCATGTCGGAAGTTCTGGTGTTAGGGGTGGCCGATGCAGAGGGCGGGATCGTTTTGATCAGCCCCGATAAGGATGTGGCTGCAGGCGAGAGGATGCATTGATGAGAGTTCTGATTACGAGAGATATTCCAGCCCGGATCGTGGATGCGGCCAAGGCGCGGTTTGACGTGACCCACCGTGCCGAGCCGCGCGTGGGGCTGACGGAGGAAGAAGCCGCCGAGGCGCTGCGCAATTATGATGCGATCCTGCTGACGCTGGGCGACCAGTTCTCGGCGCGGGCCTTCGAGATGGCGGGAACGATCCGCTGCAAGGTGCTGGCGAATTTCGGGGTGGGGTATAATCATATTGATGCAGCGGCGGCAGCGGCGGCGGGTGTGGCGGTGACCAACACGCCGGATGTGCTGACCGACGCGACTGCCGATATTGGCATGACGCTGCTTCTCGCGGCGGCGCGGCAGGCGGCGCTGGGCGACCGGCTGGTGCGCGGCGGTGGCTGGAAGGGCTGGGGGCCGACGCAGATGATGGGCACGCATGTCACCGGCAAGACGGTCGGTATCGTCGGGATGGGCCGGATCGGGCAGGCGGTGGCGAAGCGCTGCCACTACGGGTTTGATATGCCGGTGATCTATTACAACCGCTCGGCCAAGGATGCGGGCCTGCCCGCGCGGCAGGTGGATCGCCTGACGGACCTGATGGCGCAGGCGGATTTTATTGTCGTGACTGTCCCCGGTGGGGCGGAGACGCGGCATCTGATTGATGCGGAAGCGCTGGCGGCGATGAAGCCAGATGGCATTTTCATCAATATCGCGCGGGGCGATGTGGTGGATGAAGAGGCATTGATCGCGGCGCTGGCCGAGAAGCGGATCGGCGCGGCGGGTTTGGACGTTTATGCACAGGAGCCGTTTGTGCCGGAGGCGCTGCGTGCGCTAGATAATGCTGTGCTGCTGCCGCATCTGGGATCGGCGACGCTGGAGACACGCGAGGCGATGGGGCAGATGGCGCTTGATAATATCATCGCCCATGCCGAAGGGCGCGAGCTGCCGCAGCGGGTGGCTTAGGCGGAGTCGCCCGTGGCTTCGCGCCAGTGGCGGCGGCAGAGGGAGACATAGCGCTCGTTTCCGCCGATCGCGACCTGATCGCCATCGGTCAGCACGTTGCCTTCGGCATCCTTGCGGACGACCATGGTGGCCTTCTTGCCGCAATGGCAGATTGTGCGGACCTCGCGCATTTCGTCGGCCAATGCGAGCAGCGCGGCGGAGCCGGGAAAGAGCTTGCCCTGAAAATCCACCCGAAGCCCGTAACACATGACGGGGATCGAGAGATCATCCACCGCGCGGGCCAGTTGCCAGACCTGCTCGGGCGTGAGGAACTGTGCCTCATCCACGAAGGCGCAGGCGCAGGGGCCGTCTGACAGGCGCTTTTCGAGCTTAACATAAAGGTCTTCGCCCGGGGCAAAGGTATCGGCCTCGGCCCCGATGCCGATGCGGGAGGCGATGCGGCCCTCGCCGGCACGGTTGTCGAACTGGGCGGTGAGCAGATAGGTCTGCATGCCGCGCTCGATGTAGTTGTGCGAGGCTTGCAGCAGCACCGTCGATTTACCGGCGTTCATGGTGGAGTAATTGAAGTAGAGCTTGGCCATGCTGCTGGTTAGCCGCGGCGGTGCGTTTGGGCAAGAGGCGTGCGGTGGGGAATGGCGCTGTTAACCGCTCGGACGCAGTCTGGCGGCATGTCGAAGCCCCCCAAACTCACCAAGGCACAATGGCGCGAGATGTGCTACGCGATCGATGCGCGGCGGATGATCGAATATGACCTGCACGATTTCCTGAAGCAGGAAAAAGTGGTGCCGCCCGCGTGGGATCTGATCTGGAAGGACAAGGACCGCCGCGACGCGAAACGCACGCGGATCACTATTGCGCTGGACGCGGATGTGGTGCGGTTTTTCAAGGCGATGGGCGAGGGCTATCAGGCACGGATCAACCGCGTGCTGCGGGCCTATATGCATTACCGGCTGGCGGGGATCGTCGAGGGGCCGGATACGACGGATTACATCCTGCGGCCCGAGACCATGCCGCAAGTACCGAAAGATCGCGGGGAATGGGGGGATTTCGAGCGGTTTCTGAAAGGGGAGTAGGGGTTGGAGGGACCGGACTTGCGACCGGCTTATAGTCGGAGGCCGATCGGCAGACCGCGGGATGGCGACCCGTCGGTTTTTCTGCGCGCTTTATGTGTGCCACATCCGCACATTGAATGAGCTAGGCACCCAGCCTCACCAAATCGCCAGCCCGGGGGGCGGTCTGGCGATGGGCCGGCACCTGCGGTGCTGTTCGGCCCCCGAACGGTCATTCGGTAGGTCGCGCCAACCGATGGGTTGGCGCTGTCGTAGCTTTAAACCCTACGAGCCTTGCAGGCTGCGCACGCGGATTTCGCTTTCGGCGCGGGCTTTCATGGCGAGTGCTGCGGCGTGGCTGGCGGCGGCGGTGGTGTAGTAGGGGATCTTGTCATAGAGCGCCACGGAGCGGATGTCGCGGCTGTCTTCGACGGCTTGTGCGCCCTCGGTCGAGTTGAACACCAGCTGCACTTCGCCATCCTTGAGGCAATCCACCACGGTGCGGCCGCCTTCGTAGACCTTGTTGACGATTTCGCAGTCGATGCCGTTCTCGGTCAGCCATCCGGCGGTGCCGCGGGTGGCGACGATCTTCATGCCCAACTCGCGGACGACGCGGGCGGCTTCCAGCATATCGGCGCCCTTGTCGGCATCCTTGATCGAGAAGAACACGGTGCCTTCGGTCGGCAGGTTGGTGCCGGCGCCGAGCTGTGCCTTGAGGAAGGCGCGGGCGAAGTTGCGGGCCCAGCCCATGACCTCACCTGTGGAGCGCATTTCCGGCCCGAGGATCGTATCGACACCGGGGAAGCGGGCGAAGGGCATGACGGCCTCTTTCACCGAGAACCACGGGGTGTTCGGATCGGCCAGTGTGAACGGGTTGCCAAGCGGCAGCACGTCCATCGGATCGTCGGCCTCGGGGTAGGCGGGGCGCAGCGGGAAGTTGGAGAGCGGCTCGCCAGCCATCAGGCGGGCAGCGATGGAGGCGATGGCGCTGTCGGTCGCCTTTGCCACGAAGGGCACGGTGCGCGAAGCGCGCGGGTTGACCTCGATCAGGTAGACATCGCCATCCTTCACCGCGAATTGGACGTTCATCAGGCCTTTGACCTCGAGCGCCAATGCGAGCGCTTCGGTCTGGCGGCGGATTTCGGTGATGATGTCGGCGGGCAAAGAATGCGGCGGCAGGCAGCAGGCGCTGTCGCCGGAGTGAACGCCGGCCTCTTCGATATGCTGCATGATGCCTGCGACGTGGACGTTCTTGCCGTCGCAGAGCGCGTCAACGTCAACCTCGACCGCGCCGGAGAGGTAGCTGTCCAACAGGACGGGGCTGTCGCCGGACACGACGACGGCCTCTTTGATGTAGCGCTTGAGGTGGTCCATATCGCGGACGATTTCCATCGCGCGGCCACCCAAGACGTAAGACGGGCGGATCACCAGCGGGAAGCCGATGGAATCCGCGATGTCGAGCGCCTGCTGGTCGGTCGAGGCGATGCCGTTGCGCGGCTGCTTGAGGTTCAGGCGGTTGACGAGATCCTGAAAACGCTCGCGGTCCTCAGCGAGGTCGATCGCGTCAGGCGAGGTGCCGAGGATCGGGATGCCTGCGGCATCGAGCGCATTGGCGAGCTTGAGCGGGGTCTGGCCGCCGAACTGCACGATGACGCCGTGCAGCGTGCCGTTCTCTTGCTCGACGCGGAGGATTTCCATCACGTGTTCGAAAGTGAGCGGCTCAAAATAGAGGCGGTCGGAGGTGTCATAGTCGGTGGACACGGTTTCGGGGTTACAGTTGACCATGATGGTCTCGTAGCCCTGATCGGTGAGCGCGAAACAGGCGTGACAGCAGCAGTAGTCAAACTCGATGCCCTGACCGATGCGGTTCGGGCCACCGCCGAGGATCACGACCTTTTTGCGGTCGGAGGGGCGGGCTTCGCATTCCACGTCGCCCATCGCGGGGGCCTCGTAGGTGGAATACATATAGGGGGTCTGCGCCTCGAATTCGGCGGCGCAGGTGTCGATCCGTTTGAACACGGCGGTGACGCCGAGGTTCTGACGGGCGCGGCGGACGTTGTCCTCGCTGCGGCCGGTGAGGGTGGCCAGACGGGCATCGGTGAAGCCCATCATCTTCAACGTGCGCAGTTCGGCCTCGGTGACGGGGAGGCCGTTTTTGCGGATGTCGGCCTCGGCGTCGATGATCTCGCGAATGCGGGCGAGGAACCACGGATCAAAGGCGGTGACGGCGATGATTTCCTCATCGGTCAGGCCGTGACGCATGGCTTGTGCGATGGTGCGCAGGCGGTCGGGGGTGGCGATGGAGAGTGCCTTGACGATGGCGGCCTTGTCCGGTGCGCCGGGGATTTCGACCTCATCAAAGCCGGTGAGGCCGGTTTCCATCGAGGCGAGCGCCTTTTGCACCGACTCATGGAAGGTGCGGCCGATGGACATGGCCTCACCCACGGATTTCATCGCCGTGGTGAGGTAGGGCTCGGAGCCGGGGAACTTCTCGAAGGCGAAGCGCGGGATCTTGGTGACAACGTAGTCGATGGTCGGCTCGAAGGAGGCGGGCGTGACCTTGGTGATGTCGTTGTCCAGCTCATCGAGCGTGTAGCCCACGGCGAGCTTGGCGGCGATTTTGGCAATCGGGAAGCCGGTTGCCTTGGACGCCAGAGCGGAGGAGCGGCTGACGCGGGGGTTCATCTCGATCACGACCATGCGGCCATCGGCAGGGTTGATCGCCCATTGCACGTTCGAGCCGCCGGTTTCGACGCCGATCTCGCGCAGAACTGCAATCGAGCCGTTGCGCATGATCTGGTATTCCTTGTCGGTCAGGGTCAGCGCAGGTGCGACGGTGATGGAGTCGCCCGTGTGCACGCCCATCGGATCGACGTTTTCGATGGAACAGACGATAATAGCGTTATCCGCTTTGTCGCGGACGACTTCCATCTCGTATTCCTTCCAGCCCAAGAGCGATTCATCGACGAGGATCTGGCCGACGGGGGAGGCATCCATGCCGGAGCGGCAGTAGTGGATGTATTCCTCGCGGTTATAAGCCACGCCGCCGCCTGTGCCGCCGAGCGTGAAGGCGGGGCGGATGATCGCGGGCAGGCCGATATCCTCGAGCGCGTCGAGTGCGAGGGCGACGCCGGCTTCGAGGTCATGGTTGCCGTTGGCCTTTTTCGGGGCGGTGACGATGGTGGCGCGGGGGTTTTCCAGCCCGATGCGGTCCATCGCTTCGCGGAAGAGTTTGCGGTCTTCGGCCATTTCGATGGCTTCGCGGTTGGCGCCGATGAGCTGGACGTTGAACTTTTCCAGTACGCCCATGTCGGCCAAAGCTAGTGAGGTGTTGAGGCCGGTCTGACCACCCATGGTGGGCAGGAGCGCGTCGGGGCGCTCTTTCTCGATGATCTTGGCGACGACTTCCGGTGTGATCGGCTCGATATAGGTGGCGTCTGCCAAGCCCGGATCGGTCATGATCGTCGCGGGGTTCGAGTTTACCAGAATGACGCGGTAGCCCTCTTCGCGCAGCGCTTTGCAGGCTTGAGCGCCGGAGTAATCAAACTCGCAGGCTTGTCCGATGACAATGGGCCCCGCTCCGATGATCATGATCGACTGGATGTCGGTTCTCTTCGGCATGGCGATGACCTCTAATGTTCGGGTTTGCGGCACCCACCGGTGCCCAAATTGTCGTGCGTTATAGGGATGGGAACGCGGGGCGCAAGAGGCCCTTAGCATAGAATCCGTAAAAAGAGGAGGCGATCAGGCTTTGCGGGCAGCGAACACGAAGAGAGCCGAGAGCCAGAGCATCGTCAGGATGCCAAAAAAGGGCGTGCTCATCAGCAAAAGAAAGGCTTTGTGAATCAACGCGTCAGTGCCGTGCGATCCGATGCTGTCGAGCAGTGTGACAAAGTATATCACCACAAGGGGCAACAGGCAGAGGATCGTTGTGCGGGGGGGAAGTTTTTCGAACAGGAGCGGCGTAAAGGCGATAACGGGCAGGTAGTAATAGGACCAGCTCAGCGGGCTGAAAAACGCAATTCCCGCGATCGAGAGAGGCCAAAGGAATCGGTTGTCGCCCTTGCGAGCGATTTGCCATGCGGGCCAGGTAACCGCTGACAGGAGGAGGACGATCGACGCCATGCGCCACAAGAGGGGTTTGGCGACGATGCTCCAGCCGATGTAGCCCTCGTCGCCGAGACCGACGCTCAGTTGTTCGATCTGGGTCGCGGTATCGGCAAATGAGAGATAGCCGATAAGGGCGTCCAGACCGTAATTCATGGGGGTCATCATTGCCGTGCGGCTGATCAGCAGGGTTTGTTGCAGGAAGGCGGCATGGAGCGGCCAACCGGCCAGCAGGATGGATGTGATCCCTAGTGCGCCACCTATCAGCACTGCCCATTTGACAGAGTTCCACCGCCCCGCAGCCATCCACATCAGCACGAAGAGAATGGGGTAAAGCTTCAGCGCGGCGGCGAATGCGAGCGCCGTACCTGCCGCAAATGGCCTATTTGCGCGGTCGCGCTCGATTGCAAGAACGATCAGGAAGGACACGAGAATCTGGGGCTGGTTCTGCACCAGAGCGACGCTGCCTCCGACGGAAAAGAACAGCACCAGAGCGCCGATGATCGTGGCAGTCCGCTTTTTGTCTTCGGTCAGGTCCGTGAGCCGCGTGACCAAAATGACCATTCCGAACAGGAGGGCGGGATTGATCAGCGAGGCCACCCAGCGCATGCCCTCAGGGGGGGCGATGCCGCTGATCCACGACATGATTACCACCCAGAGCGGGGGGTAGATGAAGGGGAACACAGCCCCCTGATAATCGGTTGTCGCGAGATATGGCGCCCAATCGGAGGGCGGCAGCATGGTGAACAGGTCTGTGTCTGGCGGGTAGATCTGATCCAGCGCGCCCGCCGCATAAAAATGTCCTGCCAGCCACGGGGCCATGAGATCGGCCGAACTCCGCGCGGCGAGAAGCAGCACGGAGTAGCCCGTCAGTGTGACGAGCAGCACAAGGAGAAGCCTGTGACGTCTGTCCCGGTCAGCGTGATCTGCCATTCTGCCCTGCCCCTGCAGTATCTTTTTGCGGGCAGGTTACACGCAAGAGATGTAAAGGCAACGTGGCTGATGGCGTGGAAATCGGTGAAATGCCGGAATTCCACTGTCGTTTCGTGGTGAAGCGCCCTATTTCAGCGGCGAGGACACGCGGGGATGCCGATGAGGATTCGCTTTGATCAGGGACCAGGGATCAGGCCCGCCGCCCGCACGCGCGGGGCGGCACCGGTGGTCTTTGACATGCCTGAGCGCCTGATCGAGGCATGGCAGCCCGGTGATGTGCCCGCCGCACTGGCAGCACTGGATGCAGCGCGGGCGGATGGACGATGGCTCGCGGGATATGCCAGTTATGAGCTGGGCTATGCGTTGGAGCCGCGACTGGCAGGGACAATGCCGGAGGGCCGCCGCCTGCCGCTGATGCGGTTCGGTGTGTATGAAGGGCCGCGCTCGGCGCCGCCGCTTGCTCCGTCGGACGCGCCGGTGACGCTCACAGAGGCTGCACCGCGCTGGGATGCAGCGCGTTATGCGGCGGCATTTCATTGCGTACGGGACTATATCGGCGCGGGCGACATCTATCAGGCGAACCTGACCTTTCCGATTGATATCCGGCTCACTGGCGGTGCGGGGGCGGTCTATGCGGCGCTCGCGGCCCATCAGCCGGTCGGACATGGGGCGTTGATCACCCAAGCGGATTTGCCCGACCTGCTCTGCCGGTCGCCGGAGCTTTTTTTCTGCATCGACGAGGGGGGGCGGATCGAGACTCGCCCGATGAAAGGCACGATGCCGCGCGGGGCGACGCCGCAGGAAGATGAGGCGAACCGCGCTTGGCTGGGGCATGACGAGAAGAACCGCGCCGAGAACCTGATGATCGTCGATCTGTTGCGCAACGACCTGAGCCGTGTCGCGGAGGCGGGCAGCGTCGCGGTGCCTGCGCTGTTCCATGTGGAGAGCTACCGGACGGTGCATCAGATGATCAGCCGGATCACTGCGCAGCTGCAACCGGGTGCGGGTCTGGCGGAGGTCTTTGCCGCGCTCTATCCATGTGGCTCGATCACTGGCGCGCCGAAGCTGCGGGCGATGGAAATTCTGCGGGAGCTGGAGCCATTCCCGCGCGAGGCCTACTGCGGCACCATCGGATGGGCTTCGCCGGACGGGCGGGCCGACTTTAACGTGGCAATCCGAACGGTGATGCTGGAAAAAGACGGCACGGGCGTATTGAATGTGGGCGGTGGCGTCGTGTGGGACAGCACCGCGCATTCGGAATACGAGGAGGCGCTGTGGAAGAGCCGTTTCGTGCAAGCATTCCGGCCGGAACACGGCTGATCGAGACCTTTGGCTGGCGGCCCGATACCGGTGCGACGCACTGGCCGCGCCATCGTGCGCGTTTGCTGCGCTCTGCGGCTCGGCTGGGCTTTGCGGTGACGGAGGGCGAGCCGGACCGCGTGGTGGCCGGGATCGATGGCAGCGAAGCGCTCCGCTGCCGCCTCACGCTGGATGCCAGCGGCCGGGTCGACGTGACCACATCGCCGGCAGGACCGTCGCCGCGCCGCTGGCGAATTGGTTTGGCGGTTGAGCGTTTGTGTTCGGATGACCCGTGGCTGGGCGTCAAGACGACCCAGAGGGCGCTTTATGATGCGGCGCGGGCGGCGCTTCCCGCGGAGCTGGACGAGGTGATTTTCATCAATGAACGCGGGGAGGTCTGCGAGGGAACCATCACCAATATCTTTGTCGCTCGGGCGGATGGTGCGCATGTGACCCCGCCTTTGGGCAGCGGCGTTCTGCCTGGCGTTCTGCGCGCGCGGCTCTTGGAGGAGGGCTGGTCCGAGGCGGTTTTGCGGCTTGACGATCTGGCGCAGGCGCGTGCGATTTGGGTCGGCAATAGCCTGCGTGGCCTGATCGCGG
This sequence comes from Marivivens sp., assembly GCA_017643845.1. Classification (GTDB taxonomy): domain Bacteria; phylum Pseudomonadota; class Alphaproteobacteria; order Rhodobacterales; family Rhodobacteraceae; genus JAEPMR01. The sequence goes on from JAEPMR010000016.1 coordinate 40,450, forward strand.
CAGACTGGATCGCGCCTTAAAGGAGGCAACAGCGGAGGCCGGTGCCGCTGGTGGTCCCAGAGAATCGAAAAAGGGCGAATTTCCCTCTTGTTTTCCCCGTGACCGGAACATAGACACGCCGGCGGAGACGTGGCCGAGTGGTCGAAGGCGCTCCCCTGCTAAGGGAGTAGGCGGGAAACCGTCTCGTGGGTTCGAATCCCATCGTCTCCGCCACTTTCTAAATTTAGATGTAAGTATCTGGTTTTGCTCAGAAAATCATGATGCTCGTGGCGGCGACCACACACGCTTCCCACACACGTTTATACTGGTGCTGATCGACTTTTGCATTCGGGTCACATGAAGCGTGTTGGAAAGGTTATGTGGGTGTCAGGGCATGTCTACTGACTCGATACAAAGTCTATGCGCACAGTTTCGGCTTGGCGGAGACGCCGCACGGCAACACTGCAATGATGCGATCGGTACGCATGACCTTCGGCTATAGCTGGATCTTACACTTGCACACAAAGTTTGCGGGCATATGTTTTCGCTCGCGTGGATTTCAGAGCAGGTACTGGGGTGGCCTCGCGTGAGCGTGTTGGGTGTCATCGAGCGATCTATCGGTGTTTAAACCTATATTCGAAAACGATTATTCCTGATTTCTCCAAAAAACACACTTTATACGGGTTGAGGTTTTTTGAGAAAAGCACATAAATATTGCGGAATTATCTGTTGTTTTTCCAAGGGATACCGTGTTGCTCTTATCAGAGTTGTATCCCAATCCGGTGAGAAAAATGACGATCAATAGAATTTTCAGTTTTATTTTATTTAAAATATTATTTTTTATTGCGCCGGTATCTGCTTATTCGGCAGTAACTCCAATTACGGATGCGAACTTTTTTTCTGCGATTTCATCTTGCCTCGCCGAAGCACCTGTAACCGGAGAATGTACTGCTTATAGTGAAAGCTCAGGTTTCGGTGTCATGCCTGACTGGGATGTCTCTCAGGTAACAGATATGAATAGTGCGTTTTCTCGCCAGAAAGATTTTAACGGTGATATTGGGGGATGGGACGTTAGGAATGTCACTGATTTTAGTTATATGTTCAGTGAAGCACATAGTTTCAATCGAGATATTTCTCTTTGGGATACATCCTCGGCCACGACCATGGAGGGGATGTTCTACGAAGCAATTCGCTTTGATCGGCCGCTAAACAAGTGGGATGTTTCCAACGTCACTAGTATGTTGTGGATGTTTCAAGTTGCCTCAAGTTTCAATCAAGATTTGAGCTCTTGGGATGTTTCATCTGTAACAGACATGGGGTCTATGTTTTCTCAAACGGGAAAGTTTAATCAGGATATTTCGGCATGGGATGTGTCAAGCGTGACGAATATGGCTTACATGTTCGGCTGGGCTGCGGCATTTAATCAGGATATCGGTTATTGGGATGTCACTGGAGTTACTAATGCAGCAAAATTCAATAGTATGTTTCAATGGGCTCAGAGCTTTGACCAAGACCTGCGCTATTGGAATGTTTCGGGGCTAACGGAGCCTTATCAATTTGCAAGTTGGTCGGGGATTTTCGAATTTAAGCCGGAAAAACATCCGCGGTGGGGTGCGGCACCGATCACACGACCGAGTGCAAGTGGGGGCGTTGATTCCTCGGTGGGTTCAGGCGAGACTAGTATTCTGGACGCGAGTGCAAGCCGTGCAACAAATGCTGGTGAGACAATCGCGTCATATGAGTGGGTGCAAGCCGACAACTCGGGCTACACCATCTCGCTGAAAAACGCAGACACTGAAAAAGCCTCCTTCACGGCGCCGAATTTGTCCTATGGTGACCCGACGGTGGATCTGGTTTTCGAGGTCACGGTCACTGACAGTATCGGTGCGGTATCAACAGCGACTGTCCGGAGGTCTGTGACCGCGCCATTAACGGATGTGCCTACTGCTGACGCGGGAACCGATCAGAGCGTTGCGCCAGGATCGGTGGTAAACCTTGACGGCACTGGGTCGACGACTGCCACGGAAAATGACTTAAGTTATCTTTGGACGCAAACAGGCGGGGAAACGGTCACGCTCGTGGATGCCAACACGGCGACGCCAAGCTTCACCGCGCCAACTCTTGCGGAAAGTGAACGTTCAAAGTCACTCACCTTTACTTTGGTGGTTGATGATGGCGTCTCGGAAAGTGCTCGCAGCGAGGTTACAATCAAGGTTGCAGATCTTTCAGTCAGCGAAGAATTTACCGAAATTCGAGTTGAGGTTAAGAACCAACTGGAGCAATTGGCGATGGGCCAACTGATGGACTTTCAGGCGTTGTCATCCGGTATCGCGCGTGATGCGCGGGGACGGTTCGAGGAAAGGCGGCGTGACACGGACGTGACCCTGTCGACGAAGGGGGAAGGCGGTGAATGGTCGCTTGACGTTGATGCCAATGAACGGAATGCGCTTGTTGATATTGGCTTTGACGATGTTCGTGAAACACCAAACGGCGAAATCTATACCAATGCATCAGCCATTTTTAGATCCGAAAGTGATGGCGCCTCAAATTTGACGGCGGCATATGAGTTGACCCATGAATTTACCCCGACACAGGATATGGCCTTGGGTTACTTCGTTGGCGGCCGGTTTGGTGATGGGCGGATTGTTGGCTCGGATCTTGCCGGAACCGTGCGAAGCTATGGCGTGCACGGTGGTGGTTATTTTGTGTCTTCAATGAGTGGCGGTGTTATCCTCGATGGATATGCAGGAACATCATTTGTCCATAATCAGGTCGCGATTGAAACGAGCAAGCTGACTGCCGTCTCCAACTACGGTCAAGCGTCAATTGCGGGTGGATTGTCCGTGTCTGGGTCAATTGATCTGGAGAACGTGAAAATCAGACCTGTCGGCGGCATCCATTTTGCGAAATCCTTTGGAACTACGTCCGGTTTTGATGTGGAGACTGCATTGGGCGATGTTGGAGCGGAGGCTGTGTCGCTCGATGGTCAAAGCCTATTGCGGTTTGAATTTGCACCTGAGTTTAATTGGAGCATCGAGGATACCGATAGTAGGATAACGGTTATTCCAAGTGTTAATTGCTCGCGCTCAGGTTCCTCCGCAGAAAATAGCAGATGCGGAGGCGGCCTTGGGTTGGAGTATTCCGCACAGATGCAAAATGGCGCATCGGTTCGATTGGTTGGTGGGTTCGAACGAAACGGCACATCGACAACCCGTTCCTTGGGCGCGGAATATACGTTCTCTTTCTAGAAATTATTGGCGGCAGGGTTTTTGACCTTGTCGCCTTTTCCCCAACTGGCAATCTTAAGTATAGGGGCTCGATTATTTTATCCTTTTGGTTGTTCTGAGGAGAGGAACTGAGAGGAATTGCAATAAATCAACAGCCGATACTTGTGCAACGATACACTAGGCTTTGGGAACATTGACGTTAGTGCAGTTTACTCAAGGGCCCGATATGATCGCGATTTCTCTCCGTCGACTCGTTAATTCCATGTGCCGAATTCATTTTATTGCGGTTTTTTTAGCGATTTTTGTGGCGCCAGTGTCTGCTGCGGCTGCGGGCCAGTGCCTTCTTGATGGTACGACTGATGTCACGCGTCAGCTGACCGATACGGACTACACAGATCTCCGAGCAGCGGGCAATAATAATTATGATGTAACGGGCTGTGATGTCTCCGGAATGACAAGTATGCGTTTCATGTTCACAGGTGGTTTTAACCAAGACATCAGTGGATGGGACGTTTCGAATGTCACAAACATGGAAGAGGCATTCTACGATAACAGTGTATTCAATCACGATATTAGCTCATGGGACGTTTCCAGCGTCACTTCTATGAGAAAAATGTTCGTCGGAGCCACTGCATTTAATCAGCATATCGGGTCCTGGGATGTTTCAAATGTAACCAATATGTCTGGAATGTTTAGCGGTGCCAGTGCATTTAATGGAGATATTGGCACATGGAACGTTTCTAGCGTGACCAGAATGGACTCAATGTTCGATGGCGCGGCCTCTTTCGATCAAGATATCGGCTTTTGGGACGTTTCGAGCGTCACAGATATGAATTCGATGTTTATGGACGCTAATTCTTTTAACCAAGACATTGGTTCTTGGGACGTTTCGAGTGTTACAAATATGAATTCAATGTTTTGGGGTAATACGGCTTTCAATCAGGATATTGGAGGTTGGGACGTATCGAGTGTCACCGATATGACCGAAATGTTCGATAGTACTACGGCTTTCAATCAGGATCTTGACCAATGGGATGTCTCCAGCGTGGTGGCCATCGAATATATGTTCGATTCGGCAACAGGATTTAATGGCAGCTTGAAAGGATGGAATCTGTCGAGTGCGACTAGTCTGGAAGGTATGTTCTACGAGGCGACAGCTTTCAATGGCGATGTGAGCGGTTGGAATACATCCAATGTCACCAGTTTCCTGATCATGTTCTTCGGTGCAACCGCGTTCAATCAAGAGGTCAACGACTGGGATACGTCGGCCGTGATCGACATGGACCTGATGTTCTATGGGGCGACCTCTTTTGATCAACCGATTGATAACTGGGATATTTCTTCCATTCAGTATATGGACATGATGTTTTACGAGGCGGTTGCGTACAATCAGGATCTACGAACTTGGGACGTTAGTTCAATTCCTTTTGAGCCCCACGAGTTCGCAGTTGGTGCGACTGCTTGGGAGCCAGACCACAAGCCACTTTGGGGGGCAACGCCACTCGTCGCTCCAAGTGCCGCCGCAGGAGCTGATCAATCCGTTGAACACTCGAGCATAGTGACGCTGGATGGATCGGCCTCAACCGATGACGGTGCCATCGACAGTTACGCGTGGGCGCAAACCTTGGGGGAAACCGTGACCCTCTCATCCGCCACCGTGGCAAAACCCACATTTACTGCGCCTGAGCTGTCCGTGGGAGACGCCGATCTTGAGCTGACCTTTGAGCTCACAGTCACTGACAATGATGCCGTGGAGCGACGTTCTAGCGTGACGATTACCGTGCTGGCCCCGACCACGAATGTGCCTGACGCACCTACGTCGCTCTCCGCAACTTTCGGCGGCGATGGGCTGGTAGTCTCTTTCACGGCGGGATCGGAAAATGGATCGGCAATTACAAACTACGAGTACGAGGTTGACGGAGATGGAACGTGGCAGCCGCTGACACCAGCAGACGGTACGAGCCCTGTCACGATTACCGGACTTGATCATGCAGAGCCGCTTTCGCTCAAACTCCGTGCTGTGAATGCGATTGGTTCGGGGCCTTCATCGGCTGCTCTTTCCGTCACGCTACCAACGCCCGCGAGCGTGTTCGAGGAACAAAGATCCACGTTAGCGCGTCAGATCCAGTCTCTCGCAGTGCAGGATCTGGAGGCGGATATCTTTTCCACTCAGCAGTTTATGGGCGCCGCAGTTGATCGCTTCATTGCAGCTCAACGAGAGCGCAGTCCGTCCGAGATCCTTGCCACTCGCAATAATGTGCCGATGCAAGTTGCTACCAACGCACGGCTCTCCACACGCGGCGCGGAAATCAACGGTTCGGTGTTCGAGCAGGTTGGGGATTTTGCAGGAACGCAGCGCCGTGTCATGGTGGGCGACTTCAACATTCAGCGGGATACAATTGGCAACACGACGGCAAACCTATCCGGAACTGTTGCTTGGGAAACCGTGCGCGAAGACCACAGCATGGTTGGGTTCTATCTCAATGGACATTTGTCCAACAGTCAGGTCGCAGGAACGTTCAGCGGTGAGAAGAAGCGCTCAGGAGCCGCATTAGGGGCTTATGGCGTCTATCAGCTTGAGGAGCGGATCCTCGCCAGTGGCTTTGTGAGCTACGGACTTGATCGCAACCAACTCGCTGTCGCCAGTGACGTTCTCGAGATCGAGAGTTCCTATTTGACGCGGACAGCGACCATCGGGGGCGCTCTTTCTGGTGTGATGGATTATGGCAGCTATGAGTTCCGGCCTGAGCTTGCGATTTCCTACGGTAAGACCTGGATAGGCGAGGTGGGTGTCACTGGGACGGCCTATGATTTGGTGGATGACACCCTCAGCCTTCAGGCGGGGAGTGTGTCCATCGCGAAAATTCTACTCCGACCGGAAATTACGTTGGACCTTAATGCGTCTAACCCTTCTGGTGAGATTGCGCGGTTTTCCGTTTCTCCGCGGGTGCAATGTGGGCGGACGATTGGCTCAACTCAGTCTACGCGGTGTGGGGCGGGCGCGGAGATTGGTCTGACGCGGGCTTCTGCGGACGGTCTGAGCAACATCGCGCTTAAAGCCATCCATGATCGGATCGGTGCCTCTCGTCGCTCCAGCGTGACCCTCGATTTTGAACGTCGGTTCTGATGCGATTGGACCGCTCGGAAAGCCTGTGCAGTTAGACCCCAATTGATACCGGTCTTCCTCTTGGCGCTCGGTTGACGGTTGCGTTATGGGTTGAGCCAATTCGGAAAATCCGACTGGGATGCCAAGAGACCCTACATGCACCTAAACGGTAAGGTTCTAATAGGCGTGGGATGGTTGCGCACAGGCTTTTCGATGATACTGAGGCTAACTTATGAACCTCTGACAGCTCTACAGAACCCTTTCAATCGCGCCGGTTGCTGGCAGTTTCGCAATGAGTATCCTTGCGACGGAGTTTGTGTCGTTGCCCTCTTTCGTCGTGCTCCGTATTTCAGGGGAGCGTGGGTGCGTCTCCATCGGGAAGTGGTGCCGTGGGTCTATCGTCAGGGTCAAATGCGGGGCCTTCCCTCGGCCCGAGGGGTCCGTGATCCTTGAGCGGTCCGGGGTCGCTTGGCACATCTCCTGTGTCGGCGGCTTCTGGGGACCAATGACCGTCATCTTCATGCGGTGCCCAGTTGCCATCTTCATCGAATGGCTTCCAAGTTCCGTCTTCCAGTCTTTGGAGGTTCTCTCGAGCGTCGCGCAGAGCGGCACCCGCGTCGACGTCTAATGGTGCTTCATTGGCGAGAGTATCAGCCTCCGCAGCTATCCGCTTTATTGCTTCCTGTACGGCAAGCTTTGAAATTGCACCCCGCGCGAGACCTAGAATATCTCCGTCTTCATTCGAGACTTCGATTTCCAACTCTTCAAGGTCATTGCCATAGGCAAGAATTGTTGTCGTTGAACCGCCTCTAGACACGCGGAAATGCGTATAGCCTTGCGTCCATAGCTCACGAATACGGGCGTCTGCGTAATCCTCGTCGCTCTCCTGACTTGTTGCATTGCTTGCAAGAAGTACTAAGCTAATCGCTGCGGTGATTTTCAGGACTTGTTTCATCTTCGTTCCTTTGCGATCCAGTATCAGTTTTCAGTTGCTTATTCTGCGAATGAAATATTTGTTTGAATTAATCTCTACAAAGCAAGTGTTGTGGGTTTGGGGGATGCCGCCAATGTCTGGATATTTGCTGATCTTGAGTTGAATCTAATCTAATTATAGTTTGATTTTAGATTAACTTCGGGATTTGTTGTGTGTCTTTGAATTAAGCTTTTGCATGCCACCCCACAAATTTAGGATAGGGGGAAGGCGACCGAAAGTCTTCCTGAGTTTTCTCAAAATTCCTCTCAAAGACTAATCAGGTGTGTCATTGGTCTTGGCCTCTTGGGCAAGGAGACATATGGTGAGGTATTGAGCGAGAGGACATCCATGGCAGAACAGTTTTATCTGGGCTTCGCTGCGATATTAGCAGCCGCCATGTTGGCTCCCGCGGTTGTATTTTTGTCTTATAGTTTCACCCATAGGGATATGAGGTTCTGGAAGTTTGCAGCTGCTGGATATTTTGCAATGTTCCTGGCGTCCATGGCTGCGCCTCTAAGAGAATTTTTGCCAGTTATATTATACACATTGGTGGCCAATGTATTTTTTGGTTTGACCTATTTGCTTTCTATTGTCGCGCTGCGTATTTTGAAAAATTACGATGAAATTAGAAATTTAGAGTTTTTCATTTTTTTCATTTTTATAGGTGCGGCAATATTCGTATATCTTGAGGCGAACGTGTACAGTTATCGTGTCGCGGTTGTGAGTTTTGGGATAGCCACTTTTTCACTGATGATCTTTACGATCACGCTTAGGACTTTTGGTTCAGTCAATGTCGTGGGGGATTTGGCAATCGCTTTTTTCGGGGTATTGAACTTCTTGATTACGTTGGTGCGTGGGTTTGTTGCGTTATTCCCCGATCAGTTTGTTGGCTCGCCATTCGCGTCAATCGATCGTATTTTCTTCGTGTGGGCAATAGCGGCAGTTTTTCTTTTTGCATTCGGGTTGTTCTCTAATGGCAGCTCACTGATAGCGCGAGCTATGGCCTTGAATTTGGAAAAGGAGCGCTCGTTGGGGGCTCAATTGAGGGATGCGCTCGATGGCCAAAGAAACCTTCAAAAACTCATCCTTCATGAACTCAAGCGTCCAGTGAATTCGATTTCGACGACTATCCAAGCCCTGTTGTCTGAGGGCCGTGAGCCCGAAAGATCTGATGTTGTCAGGTTGAAGAAACTCACAGGGGAGGCGCAGTCGTACCTCGAGGGGATTGGTGAGTTCGACGACATATATACTTTGTTCGAGGCGCCGAATTTTTCACATATGACTGTTCGTGGGATTGTTGCGGATCTTCGCACCAAGTGGGGTGTAGAGGTTTCAGTGACAAAACATGCCGAAGATCTATTGATCTATGCTGATCCTTTGCTGCTCGAAATTGCTGTAGGAAATCTCATCGATAATGCGCTTAAGTTTGCAGAGACACGCGGGGGGGTGTCTGTGCAGGTTCACTCAAATAGCAAGTTCGTCATTTTTGATGTGATTGATGATGGTGCGGGTATCCCGATGACGGAATGGGGCGACGTCTGGAATAAATTCTATAAGATTGGTGGGCCATCTAGCCATGTTTTGCGTGGATGTGGCCTGGGCCTCTACGTCACAAAAAAAGTGGCTGAGGTACATGAAGGGCATGTCGCGGTGATGAGCCGGTCGCCGTCTGTCATTCGACTTGCGTTGCCGTTGGAATTTGGGGGTTACTTTGCTGAGTCAGGATAGTGTTTTACTGATCGATGATGATGAAATTTTTTGTGCGAACGCGAAGTCATTCTTTGCGCAAAAAGCGATTTCTATAGTAACGCTGTCAGACCCGACACTTGCCCTTGCGCTCGATTTTAGCCGTTTTCGCGTTGTGCTTTTGGACATCGATATGCCGAAAGTTAACGGGCTTGAATTACTCTCGAGGGTTGGTGAAGAAAATCGTCCGGTTGTGATTATGGTTTCTGCGCATGGGGATTTGGAATCTCGCATTTCATGCCTCGCCAACGGTGCTGACTTCTTTGTGACAAAGCCGCTGAATATTGGCGAACTGGCCCTAATCGTTGAGCGGGCTCTTGGTCGAAAGGATCCGACCGAAAGTGAGGGGCCGTCTTGGCGGCTCTGTCGTTCGGAGTTGAGTTTGACTACGCCCGATGGTCAGGTTTTTGGCCTTGCATCGTCGGAGTTTCGGGTGCTCGAGCTGTTGATTTCCAGGGCTCCTAACGATGTTTCGAAGGAGGAGCTGACTGAGGCCGCAACTGGTCGCAGCGACGTGACATTGGCCTACAGCCGGTCGTTGGAAGTACTTCTGTCGCGGATTCGGCGTCGGGTCAGCGGAGACGATCATAAGTTACCGGTGAAATCCCTCCGAAACGTTGGCTACCTGTTTCACGGGGTCGGGGTTGTCGTTGCGTAACCTAAAGGGCGCTTCCAAGGCGCCTAGAAGATGTTTTTCTACACTAGCCTCCCCACCTCGCCAACGCCTCCTCTGCCACCTCAGGTCTATCCCTGATCCGCAAGACCGCCTGCCGTGAGAGACCTGTCACTTTGCTGATCTCACTTGCCCCCTTGCCTTGGCTTAGGAGGTCTTTGACGAGATTGAGGGTCTTGCGATCATAGCTGGGCTT
>JAEPMR010000017.1:0-1561 GCA_017643845.1 Marivivens sp.
GCGAGCTGCCCCTCCAGCGCGCTCCTGCGTCCCGCTATCGCCGGATCCTCGCTGCCGCCATCCTCAGGGGCCGCGCCCAACGCATCAAGCTGCGCCCGTACCGTCGCGATCCGCCCGCCATTGAGCGATTGCGCGGACAGGAACCTGTCCCGCCACGTCACCAGCTCGTTGCGCAGCCGTTCCAGCGCGAAATTCGAGCTGCCCTCCTGCGTGACACTCTGCTCTGCGCGGGTCGCCAGCCGGTCCCAAAGCATATAGTCGATGCCGGTCGCGCCGGTATCGACATCCGTGAATTGCGGGACGGTCGCCTCTACCGGCGCGGCAGCGGTGGCGTCGCCGGTGTCGGTCGCCGTGGCGTTAGGCTCATCCCCATCCTGCGCGGCTGCGGCGGTTACAATCCACCCCGCCGCCCAAATCGCGACAAGGCAGCCAGTGGCCCAGCGGCGCAGGGTGCGGGTGCTCATACGTCCTCGAATACCCCCGGAATAGAGGCAGGTGCCGTATCCAGCCAGTTTGGCACAGGCAGGCCCTTGTCCTTCAGGAATTCCGGGTTGAAGAGTTTCGACTGATAGCGTGTGCCATAATCACACAGGATCGTCACGATGGTATGGCCCGGTCCCATGTCCTTCGCCATACGGATCGCACCGGCCACGTTGATACCCGACGATCCGCCGAGGCACAGGCCTTCCTCCGCCAACAGATCAAACACCACAGGCAATGCCTCGCTGTCTGGAATCTGGTAGCTGAAATCCGGCGTGAACCCTTCAAGGTTGGCGGTGATCCGCCCCTGCCCGATGCCTTCGGTAATCGAGCCGCCCTGCGATTTCAGCTCGCCGGTGGTGTAGTAGCTGTAGAGCGCGGCCCCCTCGGGATCGGCGAGGCCCATCTTCACCCCCTTGGGCTGGAGCGCCTGCGCCACCCCTGCCAATGTCCCGCCAGACCCGACAGCACAGATGAATCCATCCACCTTGCCGCCCGTCTGGGTCCAGATTTCGGGCCCTGTCGTTTCCACATGCGCCTGCCGGTTCGCCACATTGTCAAACTGGTTCGCCCAGATCACGCCTTCCGGTGTGGTTTCGGCCAGCTTTTCCGCCAGCCGCCCCGAATACCGGACGTAGTTATTGGGGTTGCGATAGGGTGCGGCGGGCACTTGCACCAGTTCCGCACCGGCCAGCCGCAACATGTCTTTCTTTTCCTGACTTTGCGTCTCTGGGATCACGATAACGGTCTTGAACCCCATCGCCGCGCCCACCAGCGCCAGCCCGATTCCGGTGTTGCCGGCTGTGCCTTCCACAATCGTCCCGCCCGGTTTGAGCGCACCGGACGCCAGCGCATCCTTGATGATGTAATAGGCGGCGCGATCTTTCACCGATTGGCCCGGGTTCATGAATTCCGCTTTGCCAAGGATCGTGCAGCCGGTCTCCTCCGAGGCGCGCCGCAGCTTGATCAGCGGGGTGTTTCCAATGGCATCGGGAAGGTCAGCTTTGATCATCATTACGCATCGCCTTTTTCTGGTCTTTGGCTCTCTCTATGTGTCCCCGTGCCGGAACTCAAGCACCCT